>JBIJCX010000014.1:0-53125 GCA_044344465.1 Opitutaceae bacterium | reverse complement strand
TCACTCTCGGTTCGGCCACCGTCAGTTCGCCGGCGATCACCGCCCTCGGCACGGCGACTCTCACCAATTTTCAGATTCGGCAGAACGGTTTCTCCTTCGGGCAGTTCTCCCTGGGACAGGCGGCGGGTCAGACGGTGGACTTCGGCAGCTTCCTCCGGCTGACCGGCGCTCGCCTGACCGTCAACAATTTCAACTTCACCGTCGGCACTACGAGCAACACGGTCACCGGCGGCATTGGGCTCACCGCCACCGGCATTTCCCTCTTCCCCGGAGCGAGCTTCTTCACCTCGACGATTACTGGTTTTGCCCTGACCTACGATTTTGCGTCGGGTACCAGCAGCGGCGCGCTGCGCATCAGCGCCACGTCGTTCTCGCTCAAGATTTCCACCGCCTTGGAGATTGCGGCGACCAATATCGTCATTACGCCGGGCCAGACCACGATCCTCACCATTGGCACCGCCACGGTGACGTCGCCGGCCATTTCCGGCCTCACCGGCACCATGGCCAACTTCACCGTCACACAGACCGGCTTCAGCATTGGCTCCCTTAACCTGACGCCAGCGCCCAACGGTACCGTGAGATTCGGCAGCGTTCTCACCTTCACCGGGCTCACCTTTGGGGTGCGCAATTTCGTGTTCAGCAGCGCCAATAATTCCGTTGCCGGCACCATCACGGTCGGCGCCACCTCCGCGACCCTCTTCCCCGGCAGCACGACCTTTACTGCTTCGGTCACCCAGATCACGGGTGGTTATACGCTTGGCGCCTCTGGCATTGGCGCGCTCTCGCTGAGCGTCGGCGGCTTCAGCCTGAGGCTCGGTTCGTTCCTCACGTTCACGGGTTCGGGCCTCGTGGTTAGTCCCGAAGCCGACACGGTGCTCACCGTTGGTTCGATCACCGCCAGTATTGCCGCGGGCAGCGCCACCATCTCCGGCACCGGCACCAACTTCGCCATTAGGAGAGATGGTTCCTTCCAGGCCCTTCCTGGCTTCGGCGTCGCGCTCTCCCTGGCCTCCACCAACTCCACTGAGCTCAAGTTGCCCGCCTGGTTGCCCATCCAGATTTCCGCGCTCGCTCTCCAGTGGCCGGACGTTGCCCGAGATCCGCTCAATTTTTCGATTCGACTCTCCGCCTCAATCAGCGGCGGCCTGAACGGCCTCAGCGCGATCAGGCTCTCGGGCTCCGTAACCGACATGGTCATCGATATCGGAGCGCTGAGTAGAGGCAGCTTCCCCATTACTGCACTTGGTGGCGTTTCGATCACCGTCAGCGGAAACGTATTCGGAGGCACCGCGTCTGGTTCTCTCGCCTTGGGGCTCATTCGACTCGACGCCAACAATAATCAAATCCCCAGCAGCAATACGACTACGCCGGTCGCCCGGCGCGTCCTCTACGGCGGTCTCCGTGCCAGCTTCTCCTTCGCCGGTGTCTCCGGGTTCAGCATCTCGATCGGTGTCTCTGAACTTGGTCCGCTCAACATCTACGTCTCCGCCGGCATCCCCGTGCTCCTGGAACCGATTTCCGGCCTCTCGGTGACCAATTTCCGCGGCGGCGTTTTCTTCAATACGAGTCTTGCTTCCATCACCGATCCGCTCGCGCTCCGTGGCGGCAGCTTCAGACCGGCGGGCCAGCAGACCGACGCCCAGTGGGTCGCCGCGCTCGAAGCCGCCGTCGTCACGCAGGCCCGTGCCCCCCCGGGTTCCGGCTTTTGGAATGCCTTCTCGCAGACGATGCGCATCGAGGGCGGCGCGACGATTTACTCGAGCTACGCGAGCACCAACGTTTTCCGCGCCGACGTCGACATCATCATCAGTACGGACGGCAAATTCCTCGTCACCGGCGACTTCGTTTTTGCCAACAATCTCAGGCTTCGTGGCAGTCTCTACGCCGACCTGAGCGCGGTCCGATCCGGGGCCGGTCGCATTCTCTTCCTGGTCGATGCTCCGGCGAGCACGCCGCTGATGACCATCTTTGGTGGGATCGAGTTCCGGTTCATCCGCAACGACGGTGCCGCCGTCACCGCCGCCAGGCCCGCCGACACCTTCGTGCTCAAGTTCTTCGGCGGTGTCACCTATTCCGCGGCCGGCCTCGCCAACGTCACCATCTCCGGCACCGTCGATCTCCGTTTCAGTCCCAGTCGCTTCGATCTCGACATCTCCGGGCGGGTCAACCTCCCGCTCCTCGGCGATGCCCTCGGTGCGGCCGGCTCCTTCCACCTCACGACTGGAGCCAGTACCGACTTTTGGGGCGCGCTTATCATCCAGCCGAACTTCGGCCTGCTGGCCAACCTCGGGCTCACCGTCGACGGCGCGGCGATTCTCCGCGTCAACAACACCACGATCTCCCGCACCGAAACCCTCGTCGTTCCCGGCCGTGGCTCGCAGACCCTCACGCTTACGCCTCAGAGCGTGAGCGTCCTCATCCAAGGTATTGTCGCCTTCAGACTCTCCGGCGCTGATTGGTTCCGCGTCAGCGGCGAGTGGGGCATTGAACTCACCCCGACGCGCCTCTCCGTCCTCGGCACCGGCACTCTCTCCATCGGGCCCACCAGTTCACCGTTCCTCAGCTTCGACTACACCGGCTTTTTCCAGATCACCAGCGCAGGTGTCGCCTCCAAGCTCGTGCTCTCTCTTAGGACGAATTTTCCCTCCAGTGCCGGGCTCACACTTAACGCCTCGTATCTGCTCGAACTCAACACCACCCGACAGGTCGCCTCCTTTACGCTCCCGGCTGGCACGGCGGCGATCGGCGGTTCCCGCACGGTCACGGTCGCCGCCGGACCGCCGGGCTCTGCCGCGGCCCCCTTCCTGCGCATCGACGCCACGGGCAGTCTCTCTTTCCTCAGTGCGGTCACGATGAACGGCACGTTCATGTTCCTCGTCTCGCCGGACGTGCTTCAGCTCACGACCAATGCCACCATGGCGCTAAGGGCCGCCAACACCACCATCTTCAGTTTCAGTTCCGCGGGCGGAATTCGCATCGACCGGACCGGCGCGGTCGCCGCCTTCACCCTCACGCGTTCCGGCGAGCTCCCGGGCAACCTCGGTTTTTCGCTCAACGCTACCTACCGCCTCGAGTTCAACAGCACCGGCACGGCGCAGTCGATCGCCGGGATCGCTCTCGAAGCCGGCCGCTACGTGCGCGTGACGGCGGCGGGCACAATGACCATCAGCGGGCTCAACCTCGCGGGCAATTTCAAGTTTACCGTCGGTTCAATCAACGGTGTCGCCACCCTCGAGGTGGTGGCCGCGGCTTCCCTCGATCTCAGGGCCGGGAATACGACGATCTTCACCTTTGGCGTCGCCGGCGCCATGCGGATCACATCCTCCGGCATCGCCGCTGGCATCACGCTTTCAGTGGGTGGAGGTGCTCCGTCCGGGCTCGGCTTTTCGTTTAGCGTTAGCGCCAGCCTGGAGATTAACACGACTGGCAGCGCGCAGACCATCGGCAGTGTCTCGCTCGCCGCCGGTCCCTATGCCCGCGTGAGGCTCTCCGGCTCGCTCGCAGTCGGCGGCTTTAGTATCTCCGGCACCTTTGGCATCACGGTCACGACCAGCAGTCTCTCGGTCAGTGCCGATGCGACCATCTCCGTCTTCAGCGTCTCCGCCACGGTCAGGGGCTCGTTCTCCATCAACAGCGATGGCATCGTTATCGATCTCGCGCTCACTCTGCCCAGGATCACGGGGACGTTCTTCAGCCTCGAAGGCTCGTTCAACCTCAAGATCAACTCCACGGGCCGGACCGTCAACGGCATCGCTCCCCGGACCTATCTCGTCTCCGTGGTCAACGCGCGACTCAACGTCCTCGGCCTCACGTTGACGGGTTCCGTTTCGATCGGCGTCTCCAACGGCGTCTTTAGCATCACCGTGCCGGCGAGCAGTCCGCTGACGGTTAACTTCTTCGGCTACGCGACCGTCAGTGTCTCCGGCAACCTAAGCTCAAACGGGCAGTTCAGCTTCACTGGGACGGTGGCTCTCTCCCTGGGCAGGAACAGCATTTTCGGCCTGAGCGGCAATCTCACGGTTACCATCAGCAATGCCGGCGCCAGCGGCAGTTTCGCGGCGAGCGTCTATGTGTTTGGCAGCAACGTCGCCTCGGCCACGGCCACGGTCGGCAACGGGGCTTTCACTTTCAGGGCCAACCTTGGCTTCAATATTCCGGGCGTCAGTCTCTACCTCAGGGGCGACGTCGCCGTCACCGTCGCCACCGATGGGATCTACGGAACCTTCAGCGTGGCGGGCACGCTCTTCGGCGCCATCGGCGTTACCGCCAGCGTCCAGGTCGATACCCGATCCTCCTTCTGGCTCGTGACGGCCGGTTTCAGTGCCTCCCTTGGTGGCAGCAGCCTCGGCGCCAGTTTCAGCGGCACGGTCACCGTCTCCAGCAACGTGAGTCGCAGCGGCATCTCCATCAGTGGCTCTGCCTGGGCCGGCTGGACGTTTTCATGGATCTCCGGTGCCCATTGGTGGGGCGTTGACTGGTCCTCCAAGTGGGTCGGGGCCACCGTCAGCTTCAGCGCCAGCGGCGACCTCAGCGGCAATCTCAATTTCAGCCTTGGCATCGCCGGCGCCAGTATTTCCTTCCACATTTCGCTCAACGGCGGCTTCCGCCTCTGGGGTTCTGACATTGCCGGCGGTTACGCCTTCCTGGATACGAAGGGCAACGGCGTCTGGGATTCTTCCATGCCCCGCGTCCCGGTCGACGCCGACGGCAATTTTACTTTCGCGGTGGGCGACCCGTCCCAGTGGGTCGTTGTCAAGACTGGTGGTTACGCCCATCAGGATATCAATGGCAACGGAGTCTGGGACGAGGAGTCCGAGGCCCGCGCCCCGCTCGATGCCGACGGCTCCCTGCCCGACGCGATTCAGCGTATGCTCGAATCGACCGGGCCCCAGCTCAGCACCGATGCCGCCTCCGCCCTGGGCACCCTGCGCGCTTACGCGGTTGTCGATAGCTCCGGTCTTGCCACTGGCGCGCTCAACCTTGCGCTTGGTCGGGTTAAGGTCATCGGCGGCACCGTTGTTAACCCCAATGGCGCCACGGGCGATCTGCCCAACACCGGTGTCATCGATCTTGCTGGCGCCGTCGCTGGGCTCACCGGGCTATCGGGCAAAGGCCAGACGGTCTTCTTCGACACCAACGGAAATGGCAGACTCGATCCCGGCGAAATCAGCACCACCGCCAACGATTTCGGATACTACACCTTTGCGCCTGACCTCGTAGTCGCCCAGCAACTCGGTCTCCTTGCCGCCTTCGACAAGAACGGTAACGGCAAGATGGATACGGCTGAGGGAACGATCGTCCTGACCGGCGGCCGCGATAAGCACAATGGCCTTGCCGTCGCGCCCGTCATCAAGGTCGGTCCGACCGATGTCGGTGGCTTCAGTGCGACCGCCAGCCCGCTCACCAATCTCCGCGCTGCTGTCATTCAACTCGGCCTCAACGGCACACAGGCTGACTCCCGCATCAGCTACGTTTTCCGCCTTTCCACGGGTCTGAATTTTGCCGTCTTCGATCCGACCGATACCGCACTCAGCGCGCTTGATCGTTCTGCGGTTCTCAAGGTTACATCCCAGGTTGAGACCTTGGTGCTCAACGGTGCCTCCCTCCTCACCGCCGCCGGTGGTGGCGCGATCGATTTCAGTTCAGCGCAACAGAAAGTCGTAGAGCAACTGGCACGCTTCATCGTTGATAACGGTCTGGAGCCACCGGCAGGAGCCATCCAGGGCGTTACGCCGCTCCCCGATTTCAGCAAGTCGAACCTCACCATCGACCTCGCCGACACCGCTACGCTCAACAGCTTCCTCAATCGCCTCGCCCAATCGACCGGCGTTACCGTGTCTGCGTCCACCATTGATGCCGCCGCCCAAATCACCGCTGCGCTCAATTTGGCTGCCGCCGGCTACGCGGCCACGAATTCCGATCCGACCCGCCAGCTCGCCCGCATCGATGCGCTCGCACAGGGTGCGATCTCCGCCGCACTCGGCGATCTGGTTGCCGGCCGCATCACTCCCGCGACCGCGCTCTCCCGCTACACGGGTTCTGCGCTCACCGCGCTGCTCGACGGCGTTGCCCTGACCCCGATTGTCGCGCCGTCTCTAGCGTCTCTCCCCAATGTCGCCACCCAGGTGGGCGTGCCGGTGGCGCCCATCCCGCTCGAAATTGCCTCCGCGACGACACTCACGTCCCGCCTGGTGGTCAATGCGACCTCCTCCAATTCGGACCTGCTGCCCGCATCGGCGATCACGATTCAGTCCAGCCGGAGTGACGACACCCTCGTCCTCACCCCGGTGGAAGGAAAGCTGGGCTCGGCCACGATTACGGTCTCGGTGGCCGACGGCGATCTCGTCACGACCCGCACCTTCACCCTTGCCGTCGCCGCTGCTCCGGCCGTGACCCCTGAAATCACGACCCAGCCGATCACGAATGCAGTGGTGGGCGGGACCTACAGCTACACCGTGATCGCGCGTTCCGCGGATGCGACCCGCACTTTTGTGATCACGGCCGGACAAACTTTGCCCGCCTGGCTGACGTTCACCGACAACCGCGATGGCACCGCTTCTCTCGTGGGCGTTCCGCCCGGGGATCTCCTCGGAGACGCGCGCACGGTCAGCATTCCGGTGGCCCTGAAAATCGCCGACAGCAGGGGCGAGGTCAGCACCCAGAATTTCAATATCGTGGTTTCGGGCGCGACCCTTTCGCCGCCGGTCCTCACGTTCAGCGAAGTCACCAGCCCGCAGGCGGGGAAGGTCTACAGTCTCGATTTCAAGGCCGACGGAGATGAGAACGCCGGTCTGCTCGTGTTCTCCGTCATTGGCAGTCTCCCGGGCTGGCTGAAGCTGGTGGATAATGGCGACGGCACCGCTGTCCTTACGGGCACGCCGGCCCGGGCGGATGTTGGCCGGGTGGCTTTTGACATTTCCGTGACTGACACCAATCGCCAGCAGACTACGTGCAATGTCAGCTTCACGGTGATCCCGACACCCGTCATCTCAGCGGTCAGTAACCTCACGCTCACGGAGGATTCCGGTGCGCGTACGCTTAACCTGACGCTCGGCGGGATCGACCCCGCCACCGCTAAATTTACCGTCGCCTCCAGCAATCCGGCTCTCTTCGGCAGCCAAGGCGTGGTTCTTTCCGGATCGGGTTTTGAGCGTACGCTCACGTTCTCGCCTCGCGCGGATTCAAACGGCAACGCGACGATCACGCTCACCCTGACCGATGCCGGCGTCACCGCCGCGAGCACCTTCAATGTCAGTGTGACGCCCGTGGATGATCCGGTGGTGGCCCTCCGCGCGCTGCCGAACTATACATTCAACGCGGGTTCCGATCCGATCAACCTCGACCTCGCGCGCTATTTCTCCAACGCCGACGGCACGACCACCTATGCGATCGGCAAGAACAGCGACGCTGCACTGCTGGGTGCGAAGATCGAGGGCTCCTTGCTCCTGCTGACGCCTGCGGCCGCCCGCGCCGGCATCGCCAACATTGAGATTATCGCCTCAAGCAAGGGGGATGCGACCGGAGCTATCACGACCGCGGCAGGCGTCATTCGCTTCGCCGTTGTCCCCAGCGTTTCGCTCTCGGGTCCCGCCTACGTGCGCCTGGCCAACGGCGCCGTCGTGGCGCGCTTCACTGTCGCGCTCAATGTTCCCAGCAACCAGTCGGTCCGCGTCGCCTATGCCACGAGCGCCGGCACCGCCCGCGAAGGGATTGATTACGTCGCGGCCAAGGGCTTTGCCGACATCGCTGTCGGCAGTCGCTCCGCAACGATTGATGTTTTGCTCACCGGCAATGCGTTCGAAAGAGGACTGAACTTCACCTTCGGCCTGGGCTCCTCGCTGTCCGCGCTGCTTTCCAATCTTAACCGCACGGAAGCGACGATTCCGGTCGATCGCGCGATTCTCTTCAGCCAGGCCCGGGCCAGCGCGAGCGTCAACTTTGGCATCGTCGTGAGCTTCCTCGCGCCAGTATCCGCCGCGAGTCTCGCCACGGCGTCCACCCTGACGCTCGGCCTCGATGGCGTGACGTTCACGTTTGTTCCCGCGGTCGCCACGGGTTCCCCCGCGGTGGTCAGCGGAGCCGCCGCGACGGCCTCTGTGCTCACGGCGGCGACTTCGCTTGCCGCCCTCGGAACGGTGAGCGAGATCCATGGCTACCGGCTGCCGTAATCGGATGGCTTGGAAATACCGGTCGGGTGCAGGAGAAATCCGGTCGGTTTGATTCGCTGTCGCGTGGGCCCGGCCAGGGATTTCGCCCGGCTGGACCGGCGGTGCCAGCTGGCGTTCACCACGAAAGGATGCAGCGCGAAGGTGACGACGCGCCCAACGCTCGCCTTCGTTGGCACCGCATCTTTTGTCGCGCACTTTTTGTGGTGGCCTGATCGTCCTTCCACCCCGTTTTCCCTGTAAATCTTCCCCGCAAATTTGGTGGCGGGCCGGGAAAGCGATGAAGCGAGATTATATCTTGGGCACCACAATAGGTAGTGTTTGACCGGAGAACGACCACAAGGAGTAGTAGTCCCTTCGTGGGAGAGCTGTGGCGACAGTGGTAGGCTGGCGCACACTCCGTACCGAACTTTTTCGCAATGTCATCCTCCATTCTGCCTGTACCGCACGCCGTCAACGGCCTGCAAGACTTCATCGCCATATCCCGTTACGCCCGCTACTCCCCCGAAAAGCGCCGACGGGAAACCTGGGCCGAAGCGGTGGCGCGGGTGCGCGACATGCATCTCGGCCATTTCAGCGATCGCTCGCTCACCGACGCGAAACTGGCCGCCCTCGAAGCGGGTGACGTGACGCCCGCCGAACTCGGGGCGATCGAGCACCTGGGCGGTCGCTTGCACGATGCGATCCAGGCGGCGTTCGCGGCGGTGGAGCACCGCGAGGTCTTGCCGTCGATGCGTTCCCTGCAGTTCGGGGGCGATGCGATCCTCACCAAACACGCGCGCATCTACAACTGCTGCTTCACGTACATCGATCGGCTCGAGGCGTTTCGCGAGTCGCTCTATCTGCTGCTCTGTGGCTGCGGTGTGGGTTTTTCGGTGCAGACGCACCACATCGCCAAGCTGCCGGCGCTGGCCCCGCGGCGCATGGACCTGCCGTCCATCACGTATTTCATTCCCGACTCGATCGAGGGTTGGGCGGATGCGCTGCACGTCTTGATGGAGAATGCGGTGCGGGGGCGGAACGTGCAGTTCGACTACTCGCTCATCCGGCCGGAGGGCGCGCCGTTGCGCACGTCGGGCGGCAAGGCGCCCGGATCGGCGCCGTTGTTTCACTCCCTCGCGCGGATTGATCGCATCCTGCGCGCCGCGGCCGGCCGCCGGCTCCGATCGATCGAGGCTTACGACATTCTCATGTGGGCGGCGAAAGCCGTGCTCTCCGGGGGCGTCCGCCGCTCGGCGACGATCTGTCTTTTCTCCGTGGACGATGCGGAAATGGCGGCGGCCAAAACGGGCAACTGGTTTGCCGATCATCCGCAGCGCACCGCCAGCAACAACTCGGCGGTCATCGTCCGCCGCACCGCGACGCGGGAGCAGTTCAACGCGCTCTTCGAGGCGCAAAAGCAGTTTGGTGAGCCGGGCTTTTATTTTGTCGAAGACACCGAATACGGTGCCAATCCGTGCGTCGAGATCGGCCTGCAGCCGCGCCTCGTGGTGGATCTGCCCGCCATCGCGCGGTTGCGGCAGCTCGGGTACACCGGTGAACTGCGCAAGGGCGACGTCCTGACGGGGGTGCAGTTCTGCAACCTGACCACGATTTCCGCCGCTGCCGCCGAAACGTCGGCGGAGTTTTTCCGGCTTTGCGCCCACGCGGCGCTGATCGGGACCCTGCAGTCCGGCTACACCGAGTTTGGATATTTGTCGCCGGTGTCACGCGTGATTACCGAGCGCGAGTCGCTGCTCGGCGTTTCGCTCTGCGGCATTCTTGATCGCCCCGACGTCCTGCTCGATGCCGCGGTGCTCCGTGCCGGCGCCACCGTGGTGAAGACGGTCAACGCCGTGGTGGCCCACGCGCTCGGCATTCATCCCGCGGCCCGCACCACCTGCGTGAAGCCCGAGGGCACTGCGAGCCTTCTCCTGGGCACGAGCAGCGGACTGCACCCGCACCATGCGCCGCGCTATTTCCGCCGTGTCCAGGCCAACGTCCACGATCCCGTCTATCTGCACTTCCGCCGGGCCAACCCGCACATGGTCGAGACGAGCGTCTACGATCCCAACGGTCGCACCGAGGTCATCTCGTTTCCCGTCGAGGGGCCGGACTTCGGCATTTACCGCGAGGACCTCTCGGCGGTGAAGCACCTCGAGTACATCCGGTTGGTGCAGGAACACTGGGTCCAGGCCGGCCGCCGCCACGAGCGGTTCGCCCCGGGGCTCCATCACAACGTCTCGTGCACCATTTCGGTCCGGCCCGATGAATGGCCGGCAGTGGCCGACTTCATCTGGGAACACCGGCACGGCTTCACCGGCGTCGCGCTGTTGCAGGACTGCGGGGACAAGGTTTACGCGCAGGCGCCCCGCGAGGCGGTGGGCACCCCGAGCGATATCGAGAAATGGAATACGCTAACGTATCAACCGGTCGATTACACCGCGTTGGAGGAATCCGAGGACATCACCGAGCTGAAGCAAACCGTCGCCTGTGCCGGCGGCGCGTGCGAAATCGTGTAGGCGTGTTTTCAAACCAAGTTTGAAAACACTTTCCGGCCTCATGGGTGAACGGGGTCCGGCTGAAGCGATGCGGCTCAGCCTGCATCCAGCGTCGCCACCAATTCGGGCAGCTCGCGCAGCGATTGCAGCTGGAACAGCCGGTCTGGGACCTCCGTTGGCATTTCCACGTGATCGTGCGCCCAGTTGAGATGATACGGCACGTGCGCGCCCGCGCCGCCGAGCGCGAGCACGGGCAGGATATCCGATTTCAGCGAGTTGCCCACCATCAGGAAGCGTGCGGGCGCAATCGCATGCCGGCGCAAAATCGCCGCGTAGACGCCGGTGTCCTTCTCCGATACGATCTCCACGTGCGCGAAGTGCGCGGCGAGGCCCGAGCGCGCGAGCTTGCGCTCCTGGTGGCGCAGGTCGCCCTTCGTGATGAGCAGCAGCCGGTGGGTGCTGGCAAGAGCGGCCACCGTCTCCGCGGCGCCCGCCAACAGCTCGACCGGGTGGGCCAGCATCTCGCGCCCGACGGCGATGATTTGCCGGATTTCCCCGGCGCTGATTTTGCCCTGCGTGAGTTCGATGGCGGTTTCGATCGAGGAAAGCGTGAAGCCCTTCACCCCGTAGCCGTAGAGTTCGAGATTACGCCGCTCCGTCGCGAGCAACGTGCGGTCGACCGTCGCCGCGTCGTGATACTGCGCGAGCAGCGCCCGGTAGCGCTCGTGCACGCGTTCGAAGATGTTCTCGTTGTGCCAGAGCGTGTCGTCGGCGTCGAAGCCGATGGCAAAGGGATGGGTCATGGCGCCGAGCGAACCAATGTCGGCCGCGACCGCCAGCCCGCAATTCTGGGCCGCGGCGGATTGCCTGTTGATCGCCTTCGTCGACGAACGCGTGAAGGCCTTCATCCTGCAGCTCGGCGTCATGGCCAAACGCGCCCAGATTCCCTCCATTGGCTTAAGCTTTCATGACGCCTGCTGAGTGTGGGTCGAATAATTGCGTTTGAATTTGCTCGAGCCCCGGAATGATTCAGGCCATGAGTAGCTGATGAAGATCGCAGGCCTATTTGCCGGGATTGGGGGATTCGAGCGCGGGCTGATGAAAGCCGGGCACGAATCTGCACTGCTATGCGAAATCGACGCCCACGCCCGGTCAGTGCTTCACGAACGCTTCCCTGGTATTCGAGTCAAAACCGACATCCGGGAAATGAGGCGACTCCCATCAGATGTGGAGATCCTCACCGCCGGATTTCCGTGCCAAGACTTGTCGCAAGCGGGAGGGACTGCCGGGATCACGGGCTCCCGTTCCGGTCTCATAGGGGAGGTTTTCCGACTGCTCGAGAAATCACGCCCGCCCTGGGTGTTACTCGAAAACGTGTCCTTCATGCTCCGTCTCAACAAGGGCGCAGCCATGACCCTCATCACACGTGAACTCGAGGGGCTCGGATATCACTGGGCTTACCGCGTGGTCGACAGCAGGTCATTCGGCGTCCCCCAACGGCGGAAACGAGTGTTTCTCGTGGCGAGCCTGGATTCAGACCCATCACTGGTGTTGATGGCGGATGATGCTGGAGATCCAACTCAGCCCGCGCGCCGAACCGCCTCGTGTGGTTTCTACTGGACGGAGGGGAATACGGGTTTGGGATGGGCCGTGGACGCCGTTCCTCCGCTGAAGGGGGGATCCTCCTTCGGGATACCCTCACCCCCCGCAATTTGGATTCCAGGCAAGGGAATCGTTACCCCCGATATTCGCGACGCGGAACGCCTTCAGGGTCTTCAATCCGACTGGACAAAACCCGCTGAACTCATCGGAGAAACGCGTCATCGCTGGAAACTCGTCGGCAACGCGGTGACGGCCCCCGCCGCCACTTGGATTGGGCATCGCATCTCCAAACCCGGACAAAAAATCGCGGGCAAGCTTCGCGATCTTGATGTCGCAGGGGGTTGGCCAGATGCGGCGTTCTCGATCGATGGCCGCCGCAACGAGGTCGTGATTTCCCAGTTTCCCAAGCGGAATGAATGGCCCGGCCTCAATGGCTTCCTCCGTTTTCCGACCAAACCGCTCAGTGGCAAAGCGGCCTCGGGATTCAAGAAACGACTTTTCGCGAGTGGACTGAATTATCCGCCGGCGTTTGGGAAGGAGCTCGAGCGCTACGTGAACTCCCCCGTTTCGTCCGCACCGGCGGAGATATGACTTCCCTGCCGCCGCGCGGACTCACATTCTGCCGGCGATGGTCGGCGCCCTCTCCACCCCAGTCCAATTGACGACCTCAATTCCGGAATGCGGTCAACTCGTCGAGGTTCGACGGCGGCAATGGGTCGTATCCGATGTCATCCCATCTGAAATTGTCGGGGATGGCCGCTCCCCTCAGCACCTCGTTGTGCTTCAGTCGTTGGATGACGATGCTTTCGGGGAGACCCTGCAGGTCGTCTGGCAGATCGAGCCGGGTGCGCGCATCCTCGAGCGCGCCGGTTTCCCCAGCCTGACCGGCTACGATCCGGCCGACCGAATGGAGGCGTTCATCGACGCCGTCCGGTGGAGCGCTGGCACGAACGCCGACCGCGGATTCCTTCAGTCACCGTTTCGCAGCGGTGTTTCGATTGAAAGCTACCAGCTCGATCCCGTCGTCCGTGCCATCGACATGGCGCGCGTCAATCTGCTCATCGCGGACGATGTCGGCCTCGGGAAAACCATCGAGGCCGGTCTCGTCATCCAGGAACTGTTGATCCGTCACCGCGCCCGGACCGTCTTCGTCGTTTGCCCGTCTTCGCTGCAACTCAAATGGCAGGTGGAGATGCAGGAAAAGTTCGGTCTCGAATTCCGCATCGTCGATACGGGGTACCTGAAGCGGCTCCGCCAGGAACAGGGCATCCACGTCAATCCCTGGACGTCTTTTCCGCGACTGATCGCGTCGATGGACTGGATGAAATCGGGCGAGGCACTGCGTCTCGTCAAAGACGTCCTTCCGCCGCATTTCAGCTACCCGCGCAAGTTCGACATTTTGGTCGTCGACGAGGCGCACAACGTCGCGCCGGCGATGGCCACGCACTACTCCCTCGAGAGTCAGCGCACGAGCCTCGTTCGCCGGATCTCGCCGCATTTCGAACACCGGCTCTTCCTCAGCGCGACGCCCCACAACGGCTACCAGCCGTCGTTCACGTCGCTCCTGGAGTTGTTGGACGACCAGAGGTTCGCGCGTACCGCGATGCCCGACGAAAAGCAGCTCCAGCGCGTTATGATCCGCCGCCTCAAGACGGACCTCGTCGATGCCGAAGGGAAGCCAATCTACCAAAAACGCGCCATCGAGGTGTTGCCGGTCGCCTACACCGTCGAGGAAAAGAACGCCCACGCTGTGCTCGGACGCTACGCCGCCAGCCGCAGCCAGGCAGCGACCGGAACGAAGGCCGAGCTCGGGAGTGCGTTCGTGCTCAATCTGCTGAAAAAGCGGCTGTTCTCCTCGCCGCGGGCCTTCGCGACGACCCTGGAAAAGCATCGCGACACCCTCGCCGGGCGAGGTACGAAAAACACGCCGTCCGACCTCGACGAGCGCATCCTTCGCAAAGCGATCGGCAAGCTCGAGGAGGACTCCGGCAGCGACGCGCAGATCGAGCAGTCGATCGACGAGGCTGTCGGCGAGGCGAGCAAGTTGGCCGTGGCTCTCACGGTCGAGCAGCACGACCTGCTCGACCAACTTTCCACCTGGGCAACCCGAGCGAGGAGTCGCCCGGATTCCAAGGCGAACGCCATCCTCGCCTGGCTCGACGGGCATATCCGCCCCGGCGGGAAGTGGGGCGACGCCCGCGTTATCCTGTTCACCGAATACCGGGCCACCCATAGCTGGCTCTACGAAATCCTGACCCAGCACGGCTACGGCGGCGACCGTCTGATGGAGTTGCACGGCAGTCTCGATCGCGACGACCGAACAAAGGTGATGGCCGCCTTCCAGACGGCCCCCTCTGACGCCAAGGTGCGCATCCTCCTCGCCACGGATGCGGCCTCCGAGGGCATCGACCTTCAGAATCACTGCAATTTCCTGATCCACGTCGAGATTCCTTGGAATCCCAACGTCATGGAGCAGCGCAATGGGCGCATCGATCGCCACGGGCAGAAAAAAACGCCCACGATCTGGCACCCGGTGGGCAGCCGGTTTCACGACGCCCCCGATGCGTCTCCGACCCAGGTGGGCGATGTCGATGGCGATCACGAATACCTCATGCGTGCCGTTCTGAAGGTGGAGGCCATCCGCGAGGACCTTGGCAGCGTTGGTCCGGTCATCGCGCAGCAGATCGTCGAGGCGATGTCCGGCAAGCGCACCACCATCGATACGCGCGCGGCCGAGGCCTCCGCGGCAAGAGCCCGGCGCTTCGTCGTCGCCGAGCGGAAACTCAAGGAGAAGATCGCCAAGCTCCACGAGCGACTTTTGGAGGCGCGCGACGACCTCCATTTGTCGCCCCACCGCGTTGTTCGCGCCGTGCAGGTCGCGTTGCAGCTCGCCGAGAAACCGCCCCTCAGGCCGATCGCGTGGCCCGGTGCCCCGGCGGGCAGCGTGTTCGACGTTCCGCCGATCCCCGGCTGGGAGCGCGCGACGGAGGGATTGATTCACCCCCATACTGGCCGGCGTCGCCCCATCACGTTCGATCATGCCGTTGCCAACGGTCGCGACGACATCGTCCTCGCCCACCTCAATCACCGGCTCGTGCAGATGGGCCTGCGCATCCTGCGGGCCGAGGTGTGGGCCCTCGACGATCGCAAGACGCTTCACCGGGTGGCCATCCGCCGGTCCGCCGATCCGAGTCTCGCCCATCCGGTGGTCGCAGTCTGCTCCCGCCTCGTGGTCACAGGCGGCTGTCACCACCAGCTCCACGAAGAGCTGACCCTCGCAGGCGGCGAACTCCGGGCCGATGGCTTTGCTCGCATCACGCAGGTGGGCCGGCTCGACACCCTCGTCGATCAAGCCATCGCGCACGAACCCACTGCAGTGGTCTTCGCCGATCTCCGGACCCGCTTCGACCGCCATCACGAGGCAATCCGCGCTGCCACCGAGGCCCGTTCGCGCGAGCGCCTGAAAATTCTCGAAAACACGCTGGGGCGTCGCAAGCAGGGCGACATCGCCGACATCACCGGGCTCCTCGCGGAATTGGCGACGTGCATCCAGAAGGAGTTGGATGAATCCAAGGAGACCCAACTCGAGTTTGCCCTCTGGCCGGAAAACGAACGCCAGCAGCTTCGCCGGGATGTTGCCGCCCTCCAGGCCCGCCTCGCCCGCATCCCCGAGGAACGCGCGCAGGAAATCGCCGCCATCGAGCGCCGGTACTCCGGCTTCGCCCACCGGACGTTTCCCGTGGCGGTCATCTTCATCGTGCCACTATGAACGCCTCCTCGGAGTCTCCCCACTGCTATGTGTGCATATTTGCAGCGATTTCGGCCTCCCAATCCGTTGGTCACAGAGTGTACAGAGGTCCAATCCGAGGTCACAGAGCCGAGCAATCCTGGGTGATCCGTTGCCTTGCTCAGTGGCCTCCGTCTCTCCTCCGTGATCTCTGTGTCTCACCCGAACAGTCCTTTGGTTGCGGCCGAAGGCCGCGCTAGAAATAATGCCGGCTAACCAACACATCGCATGGCTCAACCTCGTCGAGAAGACGGGACCGTTCCTCGCGGTCGGAGTGTTGGACGAAGCTTTTCCGCAGGGCCTCGACAAGGTCGAGACCCGCCAGCGTCAGCGGGTGCGCAGTGCCTACGACGAATGGCGCGACGCCGTCGATTCCGACGACCCGCAGCTCGCGGCCATCCATCGAGAGTGGGTGCGCCTCGTCCTCCATGAGCTGTTGGAATACGATCCCAGCGTCCTGAAACCGCAGTCGGAGCTCCCCGCGGCGTTGACCTTCCGCGAACCGTTCACGGGCGTCACGATCCGCCCCGATTTCGCCGCACTCTCCGGCGAGACTCCGCGCTTGCTCGTAGCCGTCTATGCGCCCGACACCGACCTCGGCGCACCCATGGCCAACGACAACTGGTTGGCGTCGCCCATCGAGCGGATGACCCAGCTTTGTCGCGCCCTTGGGGTGCGCCTCGGCTTGATCACCGATGGCGAGCGGTGGGCGGTGGTGAACGCACCTGCCGACGGTGGCTCGAGCGTGGCGACGTGGTTTGCCCGCATCTGGCAGCAGGAGCCCGTCACGCTGCAGGCCTTCGTTTCCCTGCTCGGTGTGCGGCGCTGTTTCGGCCGGGCCGAAGATACGTTCGATGCCCTGCTGCTACGCTCCCAGGGGCACCAGAACGAGATTGCCGATACGCTTGGCGAACAGGTGCGGCGCGCGGTCGAAGTCCTGGTGCAGGCGCTCGACCGGGCCGATGTGGCCCACAACCGCCAGCTCCTCGCCGGGGTGACACCGGCCCAGCTCTACGAGGCGGGGCTCACGGTCATGATGCGGTTGGTCATCTTGCTCTGCGCGGAGCAGCGCCGGCTCCTTCTCCTCGGCGACGAGATCTACGATCAGCACTACGCCGTCACCACGCTGCGCGCGAAATTGGTGAAGGAGCAGCGGGATCTGACCGACGAGGTGCTCGAGCGGCGGCACGACGCGTGGTCCCGCCTGCTCGCGGTTTGCCGCGCGGTCTACGGCGGCATCGAGCACGACACCCTTCGGCTGCCTCCGCTGGGCGGGTCGCTCTTCGACCCGGACCGGTTTCCCTTCCTCGAGGGTCGCGCCGCCGGCACGAGCTGGCGCGACACCCCGGCGAACCCGCTGCCCATCGACAACCGCACCGTGCTCATGTTGCTGACGGCGTTGCAGGTGCTCGAGCAGAGCGGCGGCGCGCAGATGCTCTCCTACGAGGCGCTCGACGTGGAGCAGATCGGCCACGTCTACGAGGGCCTCTTGGAGCGTACCGTCAAACGGGTACCCGAGGTCACAGTCGGCTTGATCGGGTCCGCCAAGGCGATCAACCCGGTCGCCGCCCTGCACGAACTGGAGGAGCTGGCGGCGAGTGGGACCGAGCAACTCGTCACCTTTTTGGAGGAGAAGACCGGCCGGTCTGCCAAGGCGCTCCACCATGCGCTGGAGAAGCCTGTGGACGATGCCCTCGCGCATCGGATCGCGATCGCCTGTGGCTCGGAGCAATCGCTCGCGCCCCGGCTCCGGCCCTTCGCCCACCTGCTGCGAGAGGACACGTGGCAGCGACTGCTGGTGTACCCGAAGGACTCGTTCATCGTGACGATGGGCGCCGGCCGGCGGGAGACCGGCACACACTATACTCCCAAGGCGCTCACCGAACCCATCGTCCAGCACACGCTCGAGCCACTCGTCTACGTCGGTCCCGCCGAAGGGCAACCCCGCGAGGAGTGGCGATTGAAAACGCCCGCCGACATCCTCGCGCTGAAAGTCTGCGACCTGGCCATGGGCTCCGGCGCGTTCCTCGTGCAGAGCTGCCGTTGGCTCGCGGAACGGCTCGTCGAGGCATGGGAGGCGGCAGAAAAAGCCGGGCGGGCGATCTCCATCGAGGGTGTGGTGCTCGATCGCCGCGGCGCCGCCGAACTGTTGCCGCGCGACAAAGCCGAGCGCGTGTTGATTGCGCGCCGCTTGATCGCGAGCCGCTGCCTTTACGGCGTGGACATCAATCCGATGGCCGTCGATCTGGCCAAACTCAGCTTGTGGCTCGTCACGATGATGAAAGGACGGCCCTTCAACTTCCTCGACCACGCGCTCAAGTGTGGCGATTCGCTGCTCGGCGTCAGCTCGCTGCAGCAGATCGAGAACTTCAGCCTCCGCCCGGGCGAGCGGCAGGCGACTTTTGCCACCGCTAACCTGTTCCGCCATGTGAAGGAAGCCTCCGCCAAACGCCGCGCCCTCGAAGACCTGCCCTCCAACGATTACACTCAGATCGAAACCAAGAACCGCTTGCACGCCGAAGCCGAAGCCACCACCGCCACGGTCAAGGCGCTGGCCGACGCACTCATCGCCTTTGAACTGCGCGGCCTCGACGGCGGCGCCTATGAAGAACAACGCGCCGATGAAGCGGAGCGATTGCAACTTCTGCTGACGCGCGATGCCGAAGCTTCATTCAACCCTCAATCGCCGACCATCAAACAGCTCTCCGTTTACGCCCGCGAGCAACTGCGCGGACGCCGTATATTCAATTGGGCTGTGGAATTTCCTGAAGTGTTCGCTCACGGTGGATTCAATTCCTTTGTGGGAAATCCGCCGTTTATGGGCGGACTAAAGATATATACCGAATTTGGACGCGAATATCGCGAGTTTTTGGTGAGAGAACTGGCGCAAGGCACTCGCGGGATTCGCGGAACTGCTGACCTGTGCGCCTATTTTCTGTTGCGCGTCTGCCAGCTGATTCGAAATCCCGGTTTTGTGGGGATGCTTGCAACGAACACGATTGCTCAAGGCGACACTCGTTCTGCGGGTCTCGATCAAATTGCCAATGCAGGCATTGTAATCTATGGAGCTATTCCAAGCGCAAAATGGCCGGGCATTTCTGCCAATCTCGAGATTTCTTACCTCTGGTTGTGTAAGGCGAAATGGGGAGGAACAATATTGCTAAACGAACAAAACGTTTCAGGAATCACTCCCTCTTTGACCCAAGGCGAGGTCGGTTCACAGGACGTTTTTCGCTTGAAGAAGAATAGTAGCCGCGGGTTTCAAGGTTCTATTTTGCTTGGGACCGGGTTCATCCTTTCCACTGAAGAGGCATTGCGACTGATAAAGAACGATCCCGATAACAAGGATGTCCTTTTCCCATTTCTCAATGGCGATGACGTAACAAGCCGACCTGATCAGTCGCCGAGCAGATGGGCGATTCAGTTCGACGAACGCAACGAGCACGAAGCGAGACGCTATGTGGAAGTGTGGAAGATTGTGGAAGCGCGGGTGAAACCGGAGAGGTCAACGAAAGACGCTAAAAAATATCCAAGAATGGTTCACGAATGGTGGAAGCACTGGAGCAATCGCCAAGAATTGTATCCAACAATCGCCAGTCTTCCTAAAACTCTGGTGATTCCTTTGGTCGCTAAATACTTGTTCGTGGCTTGGCAACCCAGCACGTTCGTCTATTCCCAGACTTTAGGCGTCATTGCTGCATGCCATGATGAGGAATTCGCGCTGTATCAAAGCGTGTTTCATGAAGAATGGGCGCGAGCACGCGGATCAACGCTTGAGACGCGAATGCGATATACTCCGACAAACTGCTTCGAGACATTTCCGGTTCCGACAAATATTAGCAGTCTTTCCAAGGTTGGATTTACTGTCGAGTCACGGCGAAGAGCGCTCTGCAAAGCAATGACGATTGGCTTGACTGACCTCTACAACCGCTTCCACGACCGGGGAGAGAAGTCGGAAGACATCGCGCAGCTACGGGCGTTGCACGCGGAGATGGATCAGGCCGTGGCCGCCGCTTACGGCTGGCGCGATTTGGACTTAGGCCACGGCTTCCACCCCACCAAGCACGGCGAGCGCTACACGATCAGCGAGACCGCCCGCCGCACCGTCCTAGACCGGCTCCTCGCCCTTAACAACCAGCGCTACGCCGAAGAAGTCGCCGCGGGGCTTCACGACAAGAAAAGGAGTGCCAAGAGTCGGCGGAGATCGCCGGGTGACACTTCCGAGTTGGAGCTTCTGTAATTGACCGCCTTTTCACCCATGGCAAATCCCCCTGACGTCAAACGGGACCCGGCTCCCTCTCTGCCGATACATTCGGCGAGTCCGTATGAAATGACGGTGGACCTCAACGTCCTCGATCATCTGGGCATCAATCTCTACAGCAACATCGCTGCGGTGTTGACGGAGGCCGTGGCCAACGCGTGGGACGCCGACGCCAGCAAGGCGCAGATCCGGGTCGATCCGGCAAGCAAGTGGATCGAAATCGAAGACGATGGCATCGGCATGACGATTTCGGACATGAACGAGAAGTACCTTCGCGTCGGCTATCGCCGACGGGAGCGTGGAGGGCAGTTTGGGCCAAAGACCGCAAAGGGGCGCCCGGTCATGGGCCGGAAGGGCCTCGGCAAGCTGTCCCTGTTTTCGATCGCCGACACGATCGAAGTCCAATCGGCGAAAGACGGGATTTCACACGGCCTGCGCATGACGCTTGCCGATATTCAGCAGGCAGCCACATCGCAGGAGAAGTCGTATCGGCCCCAGCAACTGGCAGCAGACAGAATCCGGCAAACCAAAGGCACGTTGATCCGGTTGGAGGGGCTGAAACGCCAGCGTCTCACCGGCGGTGTTCTTGCATTGAGAAAACGGCTGGCTCGCCGGTTTTGCGTCTTGGGCCAGGCTCATGGATTCGAGATCGAGGTGGATGGCCAGGCGATCACCGCTGCCGAACGCGGCGACCTGTCCGTCCTTCAATTCATGTGGTACTTCGGCGAGGAAAAACCGGACACTTCAAGCGCCAAGGGATTACTGGAGAGCGAATCTCTCCCGGATCGACTCGACGTATGGGACCAGAATTGGCGAATCAAGGGTTGGGTCGGGACTGCGCGCCTTCCCAAGCAGCTCGACAATGCGGACGCCGGCAACCTCAACAGTATCGTCGTTTTTGCACGCGGTCGCCTGTTCCACGAAAACATCCTCGATCGCCTCAACGATGGTCGTCTGTACACAAAATACCTGACGGGACAAATCGAAGCCGATTTTCTCGACCAGGACGATCAGCCCGACATCGCGACGAGCGACCGCCAGCGTGTGCAGGAGGACGACGATCGCTACCGAGCATTGGTAGCATTCCTGCGCGAACGAATGTCGCAGTTGGAAAGGCGCTGGGTCGAGTGGCGCAGGAAGCACGAGGTCCAAAAGGCCAAGGAAGTTATCCCGGCGCTGGCCGAATGGCTCGACACTCTGCCGGAAGGTTTCAAAGCAAGCGCAGAGACGATGGTCGCGAAAATCAGCGCGCTGCCGATCGACCAAGAGGACGACCGAAAGTTGATGTACCATCACAGCATTCTGGCTTTCGAGCGGATGAAACTGGCCGGTTCCGAACGTGAACTCGTCGAGGGCTTGGATGACCCGGAAAAGCTGCTGATCCTACTTGGGGACCGGGACGCACTCGAAGCGTCGTTGTACCGCGATATCGTCAAATCCCGCATGGAGGCAATTCGCGCGTTTCAGACCTTGACCGACAGCAACTCGAAGGAGCGCGTCCTTCAAACATATCTCTTCGATCACCTTTGGCTGCTCGATCCCGCATGGGAACGCGCAACGGGTAGCGAGATCATGGAAACCCGCATGACTGAGGAGGGAGTGATTGTCTCGGACCTGAGCGAGAAGGAGAGGCTGGGCAGGGTGGATATCAAATACCGGACAACCGCCGGGAAACATGTCATCGTCGAATTGAAGAAGGCCAACCGGAAAATGAAGGTCACTGAGTTGCTGGATCAGGGGTCCACCTATGTCGACAAAGTGAGAAAAATCCTCATTGCTCAAGGGGAGAAGAGTCCGGACATCGAGGTGATTTTTGTCCTGGGTCAGATCCTGGACGACGAACGTCTGAACCCAGATCGCATCAAGAACGCGATGGCTGCCATCTCGCAAGGCAGCCGCGTAAAATACTACGATTCCTTGATCCGCAGTGCACAGGATTCTTACGCGGAGTATCTCAATGCGAGCAGAAAGCTTGATCGGCTCGAGGGAATCGTGAGTCGCTTATGATCCAAACAGCGTTACTCGCACGGTTGCACCTTCTGGACACTTTCGCGAAGAAGGGTATGCACGTGGGATACATTACAGACATAGGAGTTCTGCGTCGTATCGGAGCGGGGAAAATGGATCGAACCGTCGCACCCGGAGTCGTTTCAGTGAACACGAGACCCGCCTTGTCGTTCGGGGCAAAACTTGGGAGGATTCATTTATGCTCGAGCATCTGAAGTTGAAGAATCTCGGCCCGGCGCTCGAACTCGATTTCGAGTTCGGTACGCGGCTGAATGTGCTCACCGGTGACAACGGGCTGGGCAAGACCTTCGTGCTGGATCTGGCGTGGTGGGCGCTCACCCGCACCTGGGCGGATGGCCGGGTGATCCATCCAGGCCCGCAACAGAAAGAAGCCGCCAGCATCGCGTATCACGTTTACGGCAAGGGCGGGCCGAACTCGCCCGTGACGTGCAACTACCTTCGGGAGGACCTGGATTGGTCGTTACCCCAGCGTCGTCCTCCCAGTCCCGGACTGATCATCTACGCGCGTATCGACGGCGGGTTTTCGCTGTGGGATCCGGAGCGAAATTACTGGCACGAGGAGCGACGCAAAGCGGCGACCGGTTTGGATCGCCCGGATTCCTTTCAGTTTGCCAAACGCCAGTTGTGGGAAGGGCTCGTGGACGAAGCAGGGACGGTGATTTGCCGGGGATTGCTGGAGGATTGGGAAACCTGGCGGCTGAAGAGCAATGGGGCGTTTGCCATGCTTGAGGAAGTGCTGGCGGATTTATCACCGGGTGGGCGCGAGGGTGCGCTGCGTCCGGGAGAGTCCGTGCGGTTGCCGGACAGCGGAGCGCGGGAGATTCCCACGTTGGTCATGTCCTACGGGAACGTGCCGATTCATCAGGCGTCCGCGGGCATCCGCCGCATCCTTTCCCTGGCGTACATGATCGTATGGGCGTGGTCGGAGCATCGGGTGGCGGCGGATCTACGGGGACGCGACCGCACCAAGCGCATCGTGCTGCTCTGGGACGAGGTCGAGGCGCATCTTCATCCGCAATGGCAGCGAACCATTTTGCCGGCGGTGGTGGGCGTGCTGCAGAATCTCCTTCGCGGGGAGGATGGCACCGAACTGCAAGTGATCGCCACCACACACGCCCCCTTGGTACTGGCCTCGTTGGAAACGATGTTCGCACCCGAAGCGGACCGGTTGTTCAATCTGGAGCTGAATCAGCAAGGGCAGGTGCGACTGGAAACCGTGATTTGGGCCAAGCACGGCGATGCGGTAGAGTGGTTGCGTTCGCCAGCCTTCGACATGCGCAGCGGATATTCCCGCGAAGCGGAACGCGCCCTCCAGGCCGCGCAATCCTGGCTGGCCGGACGGGAGGACCAGTTGCCCCAGGGGCTCCAATCGCGGGAAGCCATCGAAGCGGAATTGAAGCGCGCGTTGGCGGAGGACGATCCCTTCTGGCCGCGGTGGCTGGTGCAGACAGGAGGAACGAGATGATCCGCGTCGCGTCGCCGATCCCAGAACCGGAGACGTTCGACGCGGCATGTCGGCAGAACGGGCGGCAGTGGCTCGGGGATCATCCCAACCCGGAAGGTCGGCCGCCCGACTATTGGTCGCCGTACCGCGATGACCTGCGAGAAGGCTTTGTCCGGCGGTGTGGATACTTCGCGATGCTCCTGCCCGATGGTACGGTGGACCACTTCATCTCTTGGGAAACCTGTAAGAAGAATCATCCTGAACTGGCCTACGAGTGGACGAACTTCCGCTTCATCGCGCCGTCTCTTAACAGCAAGAAGGGAGCCTTGGACGGCCAGTTGCTCGACCCTTTCGAGGTACAGGACGACTGGTTCGAGGTGGAGATTCCGAGCTTGGTGCTGCGCATCACGGATCGCGTGCCGGTGCCGTTGCGTGACAAGGCCCGCTTCACGCTCGACCGCCTCGATCTGCAGCAGGGTCGGAAAGCCGTAACGCTGCGCTGGGAGTGGTACGACTTGTTTCGCCAGGGTCATCTGACGCCCGAAGGCCTGCGACGGAATGCCCCAATGGTCGCGGATGCGGTGAAACGGTGGCAGCACGCCGGGAGGGGACGGTTGCCTGCGATTCCACGTCCGATTCGGTGACAACCCGGAACCCGGCCAAACCCGGCCATCTCCGTGGATTGTCCTCTGCGCCTCTGTGTCTCTGTGGTGAAATACTGTCCACCGCGGCAATTCTACCTGGGATTCCAGAAACTGGATGGCGCCCCGCCCAAACCCGATTTGTTTGGTTGAGGCGGCATTGACCGTCGGCGTACGGTGTCGGCGTGAACTTTCGCTTCCAGATCGCCAAGGCCACCGAGGTCTCCTGCGAGCTTCTCCAGCGGGCCGGCGGGGAGCTCAACATCATGAAGCTCGTCAAGCTGGTGTACCTGCTGGATCGGCTGTCGCTGGACCGGCGCGGCATCCCCGTCGTGGGTGGCGACTATCTCTCCATGCGGAACGGCCCGGTGACGAGCGAGCTGCTCGATCTAATCAACTCCGGCCGGCTCTTCGGCGACAACGACCGGCGCTGGGAACAGAGCGTGAACGACCGCCGCAACCACAACGTGCAATTGGAGCAGATGCCGCCGCGCGTAAACCTCTCGGACGCCGAGCTGAGACTCCTCGAGGAAATCTGGACGGAGCACGGCGACAAGGATCAGTGGCAACTGGTGGAGTGGTGCCACACGCACTGCGGCGAATGGACTCCGCTGTCGCGCGGCTGCGCCCCGATCGTGGTGGAGCGCATCGGCCAGGCGCTCGGCAAATCGCCCGAGGCGGTGCAGCAGCTCGCCCGCGAAGCCGCCGAACTCAACCAACTCGACGAAATCTTTGCGTCCGCATGATTCGGGCGGCCCGTGTGGCAGCCGGCATGCCGCCCGGCGCCCGAAAATGGTTGGCGGACGAAGCCTCGGTTCGGTGAAAATCGTCGCAAACATGCACGAGTCGTGGGAATCGTGGCGTCATGGCTGAATCACCGGCAGCGAACGCCTGGATTGTGCGAGTCGGGAGTAGCACGGGCGATTTGCCGCTCACGATCACCCTCCCCGGTCCGGAATCCCTGACTGCCGGCCTGCTGGAGGCCGACGGCGTGGCGATGGTCGACGCTGCGGATCGCGTCGTGGGATTCGCCCGCATCTACCGCATCCGTCGTTCACCTGCGGCGACGACCCTGTATTTCGACCGGGTGGTGCCCGTGCCTCCAACCGTGATCGCAACGTCTCTCGGCTTGCCGGTGCCGACGGGTATCATCGAGCGCGTGGCCTGGCCGACGTTTGCCGCCGCCGTGAAGACCGCCACCGGCAGGGAATTCGAGAAAATCGACCCAATCAAAGGCGAAACCCGGGCGGAGCAGGATCACCTGCGCCGGCTGTTCCAACTCGCCGTGATGGACGATCTGCTCGGGCCCGCCAACGGGCCCAATGAGGAAGTGGTCGGCATGAGTGTGCGGGATCGGTACCTGGTCGGAAAACTCGCGCCCAAGGACACCGCGATCGCCGAGGAAGACGACGAAGACCTCGGCACAGAAGGTGAAGACGAGGAAAGCAAGGACGCCGCTCCTTCGCGCAGCCAATCCCTCGTGCCTTCCTCCATCGGCTTCACGTTTTGTCTCGATGGCGCGGTGACCGAAATCGAGCTGGAGGTCCGCTGGGGGCGCTACGAACGGGGCGACAGCGCGACGGAGACCAGCGAGAAAACCGGGAAGCCGATCAGGGTTTGGAAGCGCGTGCCGAGCGGCGGAACGCGGGCCTTTCCCCTGACGGAAGGCCCCATCACGCCCTTCGCCATCGATCCGGTCTGCCCGGACGTGCTCGTCAAAGGCATCGTGCGCCCCGTGCTCCCGAAAGGCGACCGGCTCGTGACCCTGTTTCTCATCAACGACCAGGAGAAGCCCGAGGAATTGCCGGACAGTGCGTGGCTGTTTCAGCCCGAGCTGATGGTACGGGGAAAGGAGAATCAGCCGGTTTTCCGTCGGCGGCCGGTGTTGGAGGCGAAGGAAAGTGACGACAGCGAGGCGCGCGAACGGATCGCCTTGGAAATGGTCTACCGCAAGCGTGTCGAATTTGCGGCCGGGCACGGCGTGGCAGTGCACGCGGCGACAACCGACGATCCCGAGAAGTGCCATGAGGTCCGGACCGTCGTCATGCCTCAGTACGAGGTGCGGGTGACCGAGACACCCGGCATCGAGCCGGAGGACCGCCCTGCGATGCGCCAGCTCGTCACCGCAGGCTCCTTCGATATGGAGCGGTTGGCGAACCTCGCCCGCCCGGAACTCGTCGCGGCCCTGAGAATCCTGACCGACGACTACGCGACTTGGATTCAGGAACAATCGGAACGAATCCCCGGAGAATTTTCCGCGTTCACGGATGCCGCCAACGAAACGGTGGATCGCTGCACCGCGGTGCTCCAGCGCCTGCGGCAAGGCGTCGAGGTGCTCGAGCACAACGACCACGCGCTCGCGGCCTTCCGCTTCGCCAACCGGGCGATGGCCCGACAGCGTGTCCGCAGCATTTACTCGTTGCGGCGGCGCCGGGGCGAATCCGTGACCGTGGATCAGGTCGACCTACCGAAAAACCGTTCGTGGTTTCCCTTCCAGCTCGCGTTCGTGCTGCTTTCGATTCCGGCACTCGCAGACCCCAAGCACCACGACCGCACCGAGCCCCTGATGGCGGCGGCCGATTTGCTGTGGTTCCCGACTGGCGGTGGCAAGACCGAAGCCTACTTGGGCGTGGCGGCATTCACGATAGCGATCCGGCGGCTCCAGAAAGCGCTGGGGGGCTACGATTCCTCGCGGGGTCTGGCGGTGATCATGCGCTACACGCTGCGCCTGCTGACGATTCAACAATTCCAGCGCGCGACGGCGCTCCTCTGTGCGATGGAACTGCTGCGGAAGGCCGATGAATCCACGTGGGGCACCAGTCCCTTCACGCTCGGCTTGTGGGTGGGCAACAAGGTGAGCCCCGGCACGACCGAGCGAGCCCACAAGGTCATCGAAGATGAACGCGACGGGCAGCGGGGCGCCGCGGAGACTCCCGCCCAGCTCACGTTCTGCCCGTGGTGCGGCTCCGAGATCCTCGCCGGCCGCGACATCGTGGTCGACCGTGAGTGCCGCCGTACGACGCTGTATTGCGGCGATAAACTTTCGCAGTGCGATTTCACCCGCGCCAAAGCCGACGGGGCGGGGCTGCCTGTGGTCGTCGTCGACGAGGAAATCTACCGCCGCCCGCCGTCGATGCTGATCGGCACGGTCGACAAGTTTGCGATGATGGCGTGGCGCGGCCAGACGCGGACTCTTTTCGGTCGAGCAACGCAGGAATGCGAACGCCACGGCCTGCTCTGGCCGGATTGCGAGTGCAGCGGAAACCACCCGAAGAAAGAGAAAGGCGCGCTCAAGGCGACGAAGGTGAAAACCGTCGCGCCGATCCGCCCACCGGACTTGGTGATTCAGGACGAGTTTCACCTGATCAGCGGTCCGCTCGGCACCATGGTAGGGCTATACGAGACCGCCGTGGACGAGTTGTGCGGGTGGAAACTCGAGGGAAAAACGATCCGGCCCAAGGTCATCGCCTCGACGGCCACGGTGCGAAAAGCACGGGAGCAGGTGAACAATGTGTTTCTCCGCCAAGTCGCCGTTTTCCCGCCCCACGGACTCGACATCGAGGACAACTTTTTCTCGGTCCAGCGCCCGATTCAGCAGAAGCCTGGCCGGCTCTACCTGGGCATTTGCTCACCGGGCAGTTCACGTCCCGCGGTGCTCATCCGGCTCTATGTCGCACTGCTGACGGGTGCGCAGGCCCTCTTCAACCGATTCGGCGCCGCTGCGGATCCCTACATGACCCTGGTCGGTTATTTCAATTCGCTGCGCGAGCTGGGCGGCATGAGGCGACTGGCGGAGGACGACGTGCAGACCCGCTCATATCGTGTGGCGATGAGCAAGGTGCGGCGACCGGGTTTGGAGCAACGCTCGGTGAGGATCGTGGAGGAACTCACCTCACGCGTCTCCAACAAGGAAATCCCAAAAAAACTAGACCAGCTCGAAACCAAATTCAAAGCGACGTGGGAAAAGTTCGAGACGCGTGCCATCGATATCGTGCTCGCGACAAACATGCTGTCCGTCGGTGTCGACGTGAACCGCCTCGGCCTCATGGCGGTCAATGGACAGCCAAAAAGCACGGCCGAATACATTCAGGCGACCAGCCGGGTCGGCCGCTCCTATCTCGGGCTCGTCTGCTCGGTGCTGACGTGGTCGCGCCCGCGCGACCTCTCGCACTACGAAACGTTCGAGCATTACCACGCCACCTTTTACAAGCATGTCGAAGCCCAGTCCGTAACCCCCTTTGCGGCGCGAGCGATGGATCGCGGCCTGACCGGGGCGTTTATCAGTCTGATGCGTCTCAGCGATCACGCGCTCAACCCAAACCTCGGAGCGTTGACGCTCACGAGCACCGCCCAGCCTACAGCCCAAAGGATGAAGACGGCGGTGGCCAATCGCGCCTGGAAGGTGAGCGACAAGGTCTCCACCAAGACGACCGCCGAAGGCATGATCGCGGAAAGAATCGATCGGTGGGTGAAAGAAGCCGGCAAACCCGGTCGCCGGCTCGGATACGAGGCGGAGTCGGGTCAGGGCGACGTGGTGGCGCTGCTCAAAAAACCCGGTCTGCACCGCTGGGATCTGCTTACCGTGCCGATGTCGCTGCGCGAAGTTGAACCCGGGGTGCAACTGATCATGGACACATCGGCGCTCGACGAAGGGCCGGCCTGGCAGGTGCCGGTGCCGAAGCCGCCAGAAGGGCAACCCGCATGACGACCCAACTGCGAGTCGGCGAGGTCCGGCCCAGCCAACTGCTTTGGACCTACGGTCCGGGCGCCCTGATCGATTTGCCGAATATCAGCGTCCTCACGATGGGGCTCGACCGCTGGGACAAGGCGCGGTGTTTGCCCGTCGACGAGGCTCGCTTGCTCAAAGCCGTGCAGAGCGTGCTCGGCCACCAAGTGGAGCAGTTGCGGATGCCTCCGATGAAAGTCGGCGAGGTCTCCGATCCGTTCTCCGCCGAGGCCCGGATTGGCGTGCCCGTGCGCCCGTTTCCGCGCTGGCTGCGGTGCGTAAAGTGCCAGATCCTGGCCGAGGTCGACTCGGGGCTTTTTGAAATCAAAGCGAACCCGTTTCGGCCGGAAGACACCCGGTTTGTCCACAAGCACTGCGAGTTCAGAAACTCAGATGCGGTGCCGGCGCGCTTCCTCCTCGCCTGCCGTAACGGGCACCTCGACGATTTCCCGTGGCGCTACTTCGTGCACGAGGGGCCGAGCGACTGCATGGGCAGCCTAGTCTTCATCGAAGAAGGAGCCTCGCTCCAAACCGAAAACCTTTGGGTGAAATGCACGGGCTGCGGTGCGTCGCGCACGATGGTGCTGGCCTTCGGACGGGAGGGAGCGAAGAAGCTCCCGGTTTGCCGCGGGCGGCATCCTCACCTGAACTCGTTCGACGAATGTTGCTCGGAGCAGCCGCGGGCGGTGCTGCTCGGTTCGACCAATAGCTGGTTTTCGGTCAGCATCTCGGTGCTGGCGATTCCGCAGACCGCGAATGTGCTCGAGCAACTGGTGAACGACGCCTGGACTTACTTCGAAGACGTCGAATCCGAAGCCGAAGTAAAAGCCGTCCTCAAGACCCTCACAAAGACCGGCACCGTTCCGGGAATCGAAGCGCACACGGCCGAAGCAATTTGGGCACAGATTCAGGTCCGAAAGGGAGTCCATGCGGAGCCAGCCCCCAACGTGCTCGATATCAAGCGGCCCGAATGGAACGTGCTTACGGATGCCAAGGCCCCGAACAACTGGCCGAACTTCATGACGTCGAAGGCGGACGTGCCGGAGGATTACACTTCCAAGATCGAAAGCGTCCTGCTCCTGGAGCGGTTGAAGGAGGTCAACGCGCTCGTGGGCTTCACGCGTGTCGAATCGCCCGAGGAGTCGGACGATCCCAACGACCGTCCGCCGATGGCCGGGCTTTGCCGGGGCAAGCCAACCTGGGTGCCGGCCTTCGAAGTGCATGGCGAAGGAATCTTCTTGCGCTTCAATGAGACGGCGGTGCGCGCGTGGGAGGACACGGCCGGCGTCGCGGCGCGAAACAGGATGCTGCTCGGCGGCCACATCGGCTGGCGGAGTGCTCGCCAACTCGACGCGGCGAAAGGATTCCCAGGCGTGCGGTACGCGATGCTCCACACGTTCTCCCACCTCTTGATCCGCGAGCTGGCGCTGGAATGCGGTTACAACACGGCCAGCATTCGCGAGCGTATCTACTCCGACAGCAGCAGCACCGCTCCGATGGCGGGAGTGTTGCTTTACACCGCAGCAGCCGATTCGGACGGCACGCTCGGTGGGCTGGTGGAGTTGGGCAAACCGGAGAACCTCGGGCGCCTCATCGGTCAGGCCCTGCGCCGCGCCTCCATTTGTTCGTCGGACCCGCTGTGCTCGGAGCACGATGCGAGCGCCGATCGCAGCCTGCACGGCGCCTCGTGCCACGGGTGCTCGTTTGTCGCGGAGACCTCCTGCGAGAAGGGAAACCGGTATCTCGATCGGGCGCTGGTCACGGGCACGTTCGAGGCCACCGATGCCGCGTTCTTCGAGGTTCCGGCACCCGACGATGAATGACCTCTGGCAGACCATCGCCGAGGTCTGCGTGGAGCTGCACCCGGATCGGGTGTCGGCGATTGCGGCCGGAATTGAGAGGCTCACTTCACTCGACCAACTCGCATTGACGCGCGATCGCTTTGGACCAAATGCCGGTCGCGAGTTTTTCGCGTTGGTCCAGCGTGCCTGTGCCAGCGCCGGCGACGTTTCGCCGGCAGAGGTTGCAGCAGCCTTTCGGGCGGCGTCTGCGGCGGCAGCGGCCCAAGGCGCCCGTGGCTCAGTCGAATTGGTCTGGTCGGGGCCGTCGACGGGAGTCGCTCCGGTTCGCCGTACGGAACAGGTCGTCTGCGAAGTGATCGATGCGGCCTTCGTCCGGCTGTTTCTCGTCAGCTTCGTCGCCTACAAGCCCGACCGGATCGTAAGTTGTCTGCAGGCGGCGCTGGCGAGGGGCGTGCGGGTGGAGATCCTGCTCGAGTCGTCGTCCGAGCATGGCGGGCAGCTCAAATTCGACTCAATGGCGTTACTCCGTCGCGAATTGCCGACGGCGACGTTCTACACGTGGAAGCAGTCGGCCCCATCGACGGAACCAGCGGAACGACTTGGCGCCGTGCATGCAAAGTGCGCCGTCGCCGATGGGAAAATCGCGTTCGTCAGCAGCGCCAACCTGACGGCAGCAGCGATGGACTTGAACATGGAGCTGGGGATCCTCGTCCGGGGCGGCCACATACCGGAACAACTGGCGGAACACCTGGAAGCGCTTTCGCACAACGAGATCGTCGTTCCGGCATAGACGCGCTCGTGGATATTCTGGATCCGAAAGCAAGGTCGCGGTTGATGGCGCGGGTCAAACAGCGCAACACGAAGCCAGAACTCCTGCTGCGGCGGGCGCTGCATCGACTGGGCTTCCGCTACCGAGTGAACGACCGAAGGCTGCCAGGTTCGCCCGATTTGGTGTTTCCCAGCCGACGTGCGGTCATCTTCGTGAACGGATGCTTTTGGCACGACCATGCCGGCTGCCGGTTCGCGACGAAGCCACGCACGCGGGTGAAATTTTGGCGCGAAAAATTTCGTGAGAACAAGAAACGCGACCGACGGAATTACGCCGCGCTCAACGACGAAGGCTGGAGAGTCTTGATCGTTTGGGAATGTGCCTTGAAGGGCCGCGAATTCGAACGCTCGGTCAGCAGGACGGCGCGTTGGCTCAGTGGAACATTGCGGCGAAAGGCACCCACTGAGACTGCACCTCGTTCCCAGCGACAATTTCTGACTCGCAATTCCACACCGAGCGGCAGCTCGACATCGAGAGAATAGGCGTCATTCCGGTTGCCGTTGCGGGAGCGCACGAGAGTAATAGCGCCGACTGATTTCCTCTGCCTTCAGCCACGCTTCATCAGCGATGGAACTGTGCGCAGCCTGCATACCAGTGCTTCCCTGCTGCGAGGCCCACGTCGCGAGCTGCTCTTTTTCCACCGCATGAGCCACGGCCGCGGTTAGACTTGGACATGGGCAACTTTGCGCCAACTGGCGGACAATCTTGATTTGTTCCGGTGTCACAAGTGGTCCTTCCGTTTAGAGATTGAGATCGACTCGGAAAATATCCAATGGCCGGGGAGATTCGTTCGAGCAGAGTGGATGAATTGCCGGCGAGGCGCGGTGGGTCGCCGTGGTGGCTCCGGCAGCCGTGACCCGATCGCGCCGATCAGGCCCCCCGATTGATAAAGGGGCAACGTGCCCCTGCAATTTTCACTCGTAGTGTGCTTCATGGGAGTGGCCGCAAATGACACTCGTCATCGCACGCCTCGCATCGAGCCGACTCAATCCCGTCGTCTACCCAAATTTGGGGTCTAAAAGCGGTCGTGATTTGGCGACTGCTCTGGCCTTGCCAGTTACAGTGCGGCCAACCCGGTCGCAATTCTGGGCGGATTTTGATTCGACCCTGACGGCGCGGTTCGGACACGTTCCGTCCGGATGCTTATCACCTGCCAGGCCGGATACGAAACTCTCCTCGCGCGCGAATTGGTGGAATTGCACGGGCTGGCCGTGGACGAGCAGGGCCCGGGCTGGGTGCGACTCTCAGCCCTCGACTCTCAGCTCTCAACTGGCCGCCTCGCCTTCGCCCATCTCACGCTGCTCGAACCGATCGAAATACGCGGCGACTCGGTCAATGCGCTCGCCTCCCGGATCGCGGAATTTTTTCTCGGCAACGTCCGAGGGGAGCGGATCGAGGGTGCCTGGCCGAACGTGTGGCTCGGTCCGCAGGAAACCGTCGGGCTCGGCCGGCGGCTCTCGGCGGTCGAGGCCGCGGTGGGTGAACTGTTGAAGAAAAGACTCGCGCGGGTCGCGAAGCTCGCCGTGGGCAATGTGCCGCGCGGAGCCGGTCTGGCGCGGGGGCTGTTTGTGTTCTTCACCGATTTTGGCCGCGCGTTTGTCGCCCGGGCCGCCCGCGTCCACGGCCAGCGCCGGATGGCGGACGACGAACTCGCGCCGTCGCGTTCCTACCTCAAGGTGGAGGAGGCCTTCGTGGTGCTCGGCCGCGAGCCGGCGGCGGGGGAGACGGTGTGCGATCTCGGGGCGGCGCCGGGCGGTTGGAGCTACAGTGCCGCGAAACGCGGCGCCCGGGTCGTCGCGATCGACAACGGCCCGCTGAAGGGCGGGGCCCTCGATCATCTGCGGATCGAGCACCGGCGCGAAGATGCCTTTGGTTTTAGCCCGCCCCCGGGCGAAACCTTCGACTGGCTGTTCTGCGATCTGCTGGATGAACCGCACCATGTGATGCAGCACATCGTCGGGCCGTGGCTCGCGCGGGGCTGGTGCCGGCGGTTTGTGGTCAATTTGAAATTCGGCCGCGTCGACGCCATCACACTCCTGCGCGAAGTTCGGGCGCCGGGTTCGCCGCTCGCGACGCACGCTCCGAAAGCGCGGATCAGCCACCTGTACCACGACCGCGAGGAATTCACGGTCGTGGGTGAGATTGGGTCGTGACAATTTTATGGAGATGCGGCGCCCTCGCCGCGTTTCGCCGGAAGATCGCGGCGGGGGCGCCGCGACTCCAAACTGCAGCAACGCCCCTGGCCGGAAATTTTCACTGTCTTTCACCTAGTCATTCGACCGCGGCGGGGTGAAAACCTTTCCGTCATGACACGCATTCGTTACCGGGGGTTGGTCCTGCTTTTTTTCCTGCCGCTGGCCGCGCTCCCGGCCAATCCCGCGTTCGAGGGCCGCTGGCGGCTGGATCCGGCGCAAAGCACCGCGCTCGATGGCTGGACATCCATGGATCTCGTGGTGCAGCGCGATGGCCCGAGCATTTCACTGCGACACGAGATGGCCTGGCGCGCGACCCGGGTGACGGCGACCAACGTGGTGAGCACGGCGGCCCCGGTGGACGTCGCGAACTTCTTCCGGATTGATCAGCGGCACATGGCGGTCTACGCCGCGCCGAAAAAGTCCACCCGGGCGACCGCGGCGTGGCTCGACGGGAATCGCACGCTGCGGCTGGAGGCGCTCGTGCCCGTGGAAATTTCCCAGGGCGAGGCGACGCTGCGGATTTATTCCGAGTACCGGCTGGTCGAAGGCGACGCCACGCTGCTCCTGGTGGAGTTGCACCACACGCGCAGCCGTCCGCTGGTCTACCGTTTCACGAAAGTGCCGGCGGAGGCGGCGAAGAAATAAACCCATGAGACTCAGCACATTTTTCGTCTTTGCGACGGTGGCGATCCTGGCAACGCGGACGGCCGCCGCCGAGCCGGGCGCGACGAGTCCGGGTCGGTCCGCGTTTGTGATGCAATTCGACGGGGACTGGCGCGTGGCCAACGGCCTGCCGGAGAAAGTGCTCCTGCTCAGCCTGCAGGGCCTGGCCAACCGCACGGAGCCGCGGCTCTACGTCGTGCATCCGCGGGACTTCCAGTGGGAAATCACCGAGCCCCTTTTCAATTTCTACGAGCGCCGGCACGGCGTTAAGTTTACGCCGGTGCAGTCGGCCGCGGAGGCGCTCACGCTTTTCGCGCGGTTCGCCAAAGGGTACGTGATCTGGGACAAGGCGGTGCCGGCCTCGCTCAACGTGGCCTTCACCATCGCCGGTTTGGAGGACGCCCTGGTCGTCAGTGAGGAGACCCTGCCGCAGGTGGTCGATCGGGGGTTGCGGAAGATCGACGATTTGCGCGGGCGCTACACCGGCCGGACCGATGCGGAGATTTATCTGGATGCCGTCGATCGCTATTGGGCGCGCTGCAACCGCGACGCGATCATGCTCATGGGCGGGCATGCCGGCGCGGTGCGGATGCCGGCCATGGCGGACTGGGGCGTGCGGGAAAAAATGTTCTTTCAGGATCTGTCCGCCAATCCGGTGCATGCCGCCGAGCTCGCGCTTGAGAAACGCCTGTTCTCCGAGTTGCGCCCTGGGGCGACGGTTTTCGGCTGGCATTCCTACGCGAAGGACACGGAGGAGCAGCACACGACGCTGCTCTCCAGCTACGGGCTCAAAATGGAGGGGCTGCACAACCTGCCGAACCTGAGCTTCAACTGCCAGTTCACGTTCACGCCCGGCTTCAAGTTCACCAACAACCACCACGTGGCGCGCGAGGCGAAACTGGCGGCGGCGCCGAAGGTCTACCTTTCGTTCGTCCAGTCCGACAGCATCGGCATCGGCGTGTGGACGAAGCCGGGTCGCGGCAAGCTGCCGTTCGCCTGGCAGGTGACGATGAACTGGACCAAGTTTTCGCCCGCCGCGCTCGAGTACTTCCACGAGAGCGCGACGCCGAACGACTACTTCATCGGCGGGCTTTCCGGTCCGGGCTACATGTATCCGAACCACATCCCCGCGGCTCGGTTTGGGCCGTTGATGCAGGAGGCGAACGTGCTGATGGCCCGGCTCGACGAGCGCGTGCTCGAGATCATGGACAACTCGGCGGCGGACGGAAATGTCGGCAACGCCGACCTGCCGAAGGAGACCGTGGATCGCTACTACGCGGCGTTTCCGGATGTGATTGGTTTCATCAACGGCTACGGCCCGGCGCGGACGCGCGACTTGCGGGACACCCGGCCGATGATTTCGTATGATTACTATATCGATCCCCGCCGGCCGCGCGAAGAGGTCGCGGCCGATCTGGGCGAGCTGATCGCGCTGAATGCGAAGCGTCCGTATTTCCTGCTCGTGCACGTCCGGGAGTCGAACGATGTGAACAGTCTCGTCGAGGTCGTGAAGCGTCTCGACGGGCCGGTCGAGGTCGTGCCCGTCGATGTCTTTCTCAAGCTGGCGGCCAGCAACAAAACTTACGTGACCCGCTACCAGCAGCCGGACGACCCGAAGCATTTCAAGGGGTACTGAGGGCCGCCGGCAAACGCTCAACTTTCAACGCTCAAGTCCGGCCGGTACATGCCAAGGCTGGACTTGAGCGTTGGGCGTTAAACGTTGAGCGTTGAGCGTTTTTCCAAACTTCAACCTTTCAACTCCGCTTTCGGCTTGTCAGTCCCTGGTCTGCGCCATCGCCAACTTGAAGATGCGCCCCGGAACCGATGGGCCATTCCCTCCGGCCTTGTAAGTGGCTGCGATCCTGTGTGTCGTCGCCGTTTTGATGGAAAATCCGGGAATTCGTCTGCCCCGCTACTGGTCCCTGGACATCCTGCGCGGCGTGTGCGCCCTGACGGTGTTCCTGAACCATGTGATATTGTATTCCAACTTTGCCCCGAGTGGAGCGGGGGAAACGTGGCTGCACCGGTGGCTCGGGCAAGCGTACGAGATTTTTACCGCGCTCACCTGGCCGACGGGAGGGCAGCACCCGGCGGTGATCGGCTTTTTTGTGCTCAGCGGTTTTTGCATCCACCGGCCGTTCGAGCGTCGCATCGGCCAGCCCGGTCTGACGGTGGCGTGGGGCGACTATTTTGTCCGCCGCACCCGGCGGATCATGCCGGTCTATTGGGTCGGCGCGTTGCTCGGGTTACTGGTGGTGGCGGCCGTGCACTGGCGGCCGACCGGCGACGTGCTGCTGGCGCTGCACACGACGGCCACGCCCGCGCAGATGGCGGCGCGATTGGGTGGATACAGCGGACTCTGGCTCGAGGAAGTCTATGTCGGCAACTGCACGCTTGGGAGTGTGGCGGTGGAAATTCTGATTTACGTGGGTTACCCGCTTTTTTTCCTCGGCGCGGCGGCTGGCCGGTGGTGGCTGCTGACTGCCGTCGCGATTGGGCTGCAGCTCCTGGCGCTCACGCTGCGGCCCTATGTCGATCCCATTGTGCTGTTTGGCAGCGTCCTGGTGATGGTGTTCTTCTGGTATCTGGGGGCATTGGCGGCGTATGGCCGGGAAAAGCACGGCTGGCGCGTGCGCGCGTGGTGGCTCGGCGGGGTCTGGGCGCTGTTCCTTGGGCTCAAGCTGATCCCCTATTTCTACGGCCTGAACATGCTCAAGCAGGCGCTTTGGGGTGTGCTGTGCATGTGGCTGATCGGCTGGCTGCTCGACTGGGAAAAACGAAACGAGGGCCTGCGGACTCGTGCCTGGTCGCGACTCCTGCGCTGGTCCGGCAATATCAGCTACCCGCTCTTTGCCGTGCACACTCCCGTGATCCTGCTGGTTAACTGGAGCATGCTCACGCTGGCCGGCAGCCACAGCTATGCGTGGCAATTGGCCATCAACTTCGCGCTGTCGCTCGCCATCGCCGTGGCGGTGCACCACGGGATCGAGAAGCGCTTCTACCACGCGCAGACCGCGGGGTAAGCGCGGAATTTCATGGAGACGCGGCGCCCCGCCGCGTTGCGCGCGACCACCACGGCGTGGGCGCCGCGGCTCCATCGGACCAGGCGATCGGTTCATCGTGCCGGCCGCCGGGCAAACTTTTGTTTGGTTTCGCGCCCCGGGTCGCGCCAGTGTGCGGCATGGCTCAATCTCACCGCCTCGTTCCCGGCTCGCCGTCGTCGTCTGCGCGCGACGAGCTGAGACTGTGCGGGCTCGCGGCGGTCCGGGCGCGTTTCGCCCGGGATCCGGCTTCGATCCAGCGGCTGTTTTTCGATCGGGCGACCGGCCAGCGCGTGGGCGCGATCTGCCAGGTGCTCGCGCAGACGAAGAAGGTTTACCGTCAGGTCGAGCCGGCGGAGCTCGAGAAAATTGCCGGTTCGATCCATCACGGCGGCATTGTGGCCGTCGTCGACGCGCCGGCGCGGCGGCAGGTGACGGCCGGCGATCCGCGCAAGTGGGCGCTACGGGGCGAGATGGTGCTCGTGCTCGATCGGATCGGCAACGCGCACAACCTCGGGGCGATCGCGCGCACGGCGGCGTTTTTCGGTGTGCCCCGGATCGTGATTCCGAACGACCCGGCGGCGGCGCGGGCCACGGACGCGGCGCACCGGGTGGCCGAGGGCGGACTCGAACATCTTGAGGTCTGGCAGACGGAGAACCTCGTCGTGCTCGCGCGCGACCTGGCTGCGGCGGGTTACGATGTCGTCGGCGCGGCAACCCGCGGCGCGGCGCCGCTGGGCGCCAGGTCGAAAGCCCGCGAGATTGGAGCGCGTAAGCCCGTTGCGCTGCTGCTCGGCAACGAAGAGCGCGGTCTCGCGCCGGACGTGGCGGCGGCGTGCACCCGGCTGGTCACGGTGCCCGGCAGCGGCAAGGTCGAGTCGCTCAACGTTTCCGTGGCCGCGGCCGTGCTGATGTGGGAATTGCTGGTCCGGCGGTAGGGCAACCGAGCCCCCGTGCGCCCGCGCCTCAATGGACGCGCCCGGCGAGCTGGTTGGGTTTCGCCCACCGGATCCGGGCAAGGTAGGTTGGGCCACCGGCAGTGGTGATCCACGTCTCGTGCTCGTTGATGGCGGTGGCGTCGAAATTGCCGAGCGATACGCCGCGCTCCGGCACGGCGATCTGCTCGGTGCGGCGGATGACGTGCAGTTTTTCCGGGTTGACCTGCGCGATGAACAGCGGCGCCCGGTGCCGGATGATGTGGTCGTTGTTCGCTCCCCGGCGCGTGTAGACCAGGAACAGCCCGTCGCTGTGCGTCGCCCACTTCTGGTGGGTGTTGTAACTGCCCAGGTCGCTGCCGTCGTCAAAGGTCCAGGGCTGGATCGGTGCGAAATTGAGGCCGTCCTGGCTCGTCGTGATGTAGCCCTTCTGGTCGTTGCGAATCGTCATGTAATACCGGCCTCGATACCACGTGAGCGACTTCTCATAGAGTCCGCGCGGCACGGGGTGCACCAGTTCCGCCCCGTGGGTGACGTAGGTGAGTTTCCGGCCGTCAAAGCGCAGCCGCGCCACCGCGCCGCGCAGGAGAAAACCCTGCTTCGGGCCGACGAAATAGAACGGCACGAGGAGGGAACCGTCGGGTTCGACCAGCCAATGGCCGTGGACCCCGTTGAAGTAGTACTTGTCGTCAGGGGTGGAGGGAAACTCCAGCACCTCCCAAGGCGCCCACTGGTTGGTGGTGGCGTCGAACACGGTCCAAACGGTGTCGCGTCGGTGCCCGAAGCCGATGAAACCCTTGCTCGTGTAACGTCCGGTGTGGCCGATCGCGATCAGCCGGCGCGTGGGGGCATGCCAATTGAGCGAGAAATCGGTCACGCCGATTTTCACCCCGTTGGGGGCGTCGCGCCAATCGAGCCCGGCCTGCAGCTCCGGTTTCGACCAGGTCCGGCCCAGATCGTCGCTCAGGAGGGAGCTGAGCCCGGTATAATAATCTGAACCGAGCGCCTTTTGGATCACCATGACCACCCGAGGGGTTTTCCCCGTGTGAGGAATAGCGGCGGGATGCGGTTGGAACCACTCGCCGCCGGCGGTGGAGGCCGGCAGCATTTCACTCAACTCGAGGGTGTATTCGAGCGGTGCGGGAGCCGGGCCCGGCGGGAGCACTCGCTCTGCCCCAGTCGCCGCGACGGCGGCCAGGGACATCACGAGACCAAGAGCGGTGAGGCAGCGAACGGCGAGGGCGCGGGCATGCATGGTTGGAGACCTAAAACTCTTAGACTCGCGGCGAACAGGTCTAAATCAAGTCTGACCACGGGTGAACGCGCGTATTGTGGGTTTCAGCCGGGGTTGATCGGCCCGGCCCGTTCTGAGCCGTAACGATGCAGCCCCAACCGGAAAAGGGAGAAAGTTGTTTCGTTTTCGGAGGTCGGCGGTATGCTTTCATCGTGGATGAAGAGCTAAGAGAAATCGCGCGCACGCTGGTGTGGTGGAAACCGCCGGAGCAGGTGGATTTCCATTATCTTGTCCGGCGCGTGATGGAAATGGGCACGCCGGAAATGGTGCACTACGCCCGCGCAAACCTGGGTGACGAAACCATGCGGACCGCGTTGAGCACGGCCGAGGCGGGAAATTTCTCCGCGCCATCGTGGAATTACTGGCACGTGGTTTTCGGCCTTCGCCCGACGCCACCCCTCCCGCAACGCGCAGTCCCTGATTCACCCCATGTTTCTGCCGAAATTAGACGTGCTGCCTGGCTGCGGATGCCCGAGCCGCGGTTGCTGCAGCGAAAGGAGAACACTCTGACCGTGGACGTCGACGGTCCGAAAGGCCCGGTCAAACTCTCGTTTTTCGGCACCATCGATTTTGGGCAGATTCGCCCGCCGGATGTTTGTGCGGACAATGGCCTGAAGGTGGCTTCGGCCGAGGATCTGCTCGCACTCAAGCTGGCGACGATTCAACAACGCATCGAGGCCAAGGACTACCTGGATATTTCTGCCTTGCTGCGCGCCGGCTTGGATTTGGAGAAGGCTCTCGGGCACTTGGAAGCGCTGCATCCACTGGCAACCAATGCAATGATCACGTTGAAGACACTGGTGTATTTCGAGGGCGGCGATCTGGGCACGCTGCCGGCAGACGTGAAACTTTTTCTTGAAGAAAACGTCCGACAGGTCCGCGAAGCGGTAGCGTATAGGGGTGGCAAAGTGCCGATTGGCACGGTTTGACCGCGCCTCTCCGCGACGGGGACGTTTCACTCTCTTGCCAATCGGCCGGCTTGCCGGCAAGCCCCTGATGCGTCCTTGCCGTTCTCCCTCAGCCACCTTGGCCCGGCGGAATTTGGCGCGGTCGCGAAAGCATTTCGTCCATGCACAAATCACTGCCCCTTCTCCTCCTCGTTATCCTGACCTCGATTCGCGCAGCCCAGGTGTCCCCGCCACCCAACGTCGTGTTGATCGTGAGCGACGATCAGCGGCCGGACACGATCCGCGCGCTGGGCAACACCTATATTGAAACGCCCAACCTCGATCGGCTGGTGGCGGAGGGGGCCGCGTTCACCCGCGCCATCGCGCCCAACCCCCACTGCACGCCGAGCCGGGCGGAAATCATGACGGGGGCCAGCGGGTTCCGCAATGGCTCGCCCCCGTTTGGCAAGGCCATCCGGGGCGACCTGGTGCTCTGGGCGAATACCATGCGGAAGGCTGGATATCATGCCTGGTACTCGGGCAAATGGATGAACGACGGCAGTCCGAAAACGCGGGGGTACGAAGAGACACGGGGACTCTACTCCGGCGGCGGCGGGGGCGGACGTGAAAAAATGACGTATCCGAAAGCGCACAACGGTCGCCCCGTTACCGGCTACCTGGGCTGGACCTTCAAGACGGACGACGGCACGCCGGAGCTCGAAAAAGGGGTCGGGCTCACGCCGAACACCGATCGGCACATCGCCGATGCTGCGGTGGAGCTGATCCACCGCCGCCCGGACCAGCCGTTTTTCCTGCACGTCAACTTCACGGCTCCGCACGATCCGCTCCATTTCCCGCCGGGATATGAAAAGAAATACGATCCGGCCTCGCTGCCGCTGCCGGCCAACTTCCTGCCGGAACACCCCTTCGACCACGGCAACGCCGGCGGGCGGGACGAGTTGACGCTGCCGCTGCCCCGGACCGCCTCGGAGGTGAGGGGTGAGATGGCGGCGTATTATGCGCTGGTCTCAAACCTGGACGAGCAGATCGGGCGGATCATGGAAGCCCTCCGGATCACCGGCAAGTACCGCCACACGGTGATCATTTTCACCAGCGATCACGGTCTGGCCCTCGGCAGCCACGGGCTCATGGGCAAGCAGAACATGTACGATCACACGATCGGCGTGCCTCTCATCATGGCTGGCCCGGGGATCCCGAAAAATCAGCGCTTTCCCGCCCAAACTTATCTGCGCGACCTCTATCCGACGGTCTGCGAACTGGCGGGCATTCCGATCCCGGCCACCGTGGAGGGCCGCAGCCTCGTGCCGGTGCTCTCGGGGCTGGCGCGTGACATCTACCCGGAGATCTATGCCTACTGGCATCAGGATAAGTACGGCGCCGAGCTGCCGATCCAACGGATGGTCCGCACCGAGCGCTGGAAACTCATCTCCTACTCTCATTTGAACCGCTCGCAGCTTTTCGATCTCGCCAACGATCCCCACGAATTAAAGGATCTCGCGTCCGACCCCAGACACCAAGACCTCGTGTTGGATCTGCGGCGCAAGCTCAACAACTGGTTTGCCCCGAGAATCGAGCCTTACAAATCCCCCATCCCAAAACGCAAGTGATGATTTCCTTCAAGCTGCCAACGGCATCCGTTCTTCTCCCGATCCTCTTTCTGGCCGGAGCCTCCGCGGCTGCCGCGCAAATCCAACCCCATCCCCGGTTCACGCCTGAGATCGAGGGCTTCGTCGAGAACTTCAAGCCGGGCGGGCAGGACCTCAAGGGTCAGATCACCCCGCTTGCCCCCGAGGAGAGCCTGAAGCGGCTGCATCCCGCGGAGGGCTACGCCGTTGAACTGGTGGCGAGCGAGCCGGCGGTCCGGCAGCCGATCGACATGCGCTTCGACGATCGCGGACGTCTGTGGGTCGTGCAGTACCTGCAGTACCCCTTTCCGGCCGGATTAACGATTTCGGCCTATGACCAGTACCTGCGGGCCGAGTACGACCGGGTTTCCGCGCCGCCGCCCCACCATTTTCGCGGCGCCGACAAGGTCACGATTTTGGAGGACAAGGATGGGGACGGCCGGTTCGAGACCCATAAGGACTTTGTCGACGGCTTGAACATGGCCACCAGCGCTGTCCCCGTCCACGGAGGGGTTTGGGTGCTCCAATCGCCCTACCTGCTGTTCTACGCGGATAAGAACGGGGACGATATTCCTGACGGCGATCCCGAGGTGCACCTGACCGGGTTTGGCCTGGAGGACACTCACTCCCTGGCGAGCAACATGCACGTGGGCCCGGACGGCTGGCTCTACGGTGCGACTGGCAGCACGACGAATCTCGACATCCAAGGCATCCGCCTGCTGGGGCAGGGCATCTGGCGCTATCATCCCGGCACCAAGATTTTCGAGGTGTTCGCGGAAGGCGGCGGCAACACCTTCAGCTTCGAGTTCGACAAATACGGGCGCGCCTACTCCGGCACCAACAACGGCGGCACCCGGGGCCTGCACTACGCCCAAGGGGCCACCTATATCAAAGGCTGGACGAAACATGGTCCGGCCATGAATCCCTTCATCTTTGGCTTCTTCGAGCACATGGGCCACGAAGGCTACACGCAGCGATTTCCGCAGACCTTCATTTTCTACGAGGGTGGAACGATGCCGAAGCTCGATGGCCAGATCGTTGTGGGCATGTCGCTCACGAACCGGGTACAGGCGAGCCGCGTGTTCAAGGACACCTCCACTTTTCGCACCGAAGACAGCATCCCCCTGATTACCTCCGACGACCGCGCGTTCCGTCCGGTCGACATCGAGGACGGGCCCGATGGTGGCATCTATATAGCCGACTGGTACGATGTGCGGCTGAGCCATCTCAATCCGAAGGACACCTGGGACAAGACGAACGGACGGATCTTTCGCATCATGCCCAGGGATTTCGCACGGGCCGCCGCCGTCGATCTGCGCCAGGTTTCAACCCCGGATCTGATCAGGCATCTCGGCCACGCCAACCGCTGGTATCGCGAGCATGCCCGCGAGCTCCTGGCGCATCGGCCGGATCCGATCGGACCGACGCTGCTCGGCCTGCTGGCGCAGAACAACGATGCGGCGCTCGAAGCTCTGTGGGTTTTGAATCTGCGCGGAGAGCTCGACGAGGCCCAGCTGCGCAAGACGCTCGGCCATCCGCATGAACATGTCCGCCGCTGGGCGGTCCGGCTTCTCGGCGATCAGAACAGTGTCAACGCGGAGACGCAGGCGGCGCTGGTCGTGTTGGCCCGGGGGGAAACCGCGGTGGAGGTCCGCAGCCAGCTGGCGAGCAGCGCCAAACGCCTGCCCACCGGCCAGGCGTTCCCGATCATCCGCGAACTGCTGGCGCACGATGAGGACGTCGACGACCGGCATATCCCGCTCCTGATCTGGTGGGCGATCGAAAGCAAAGCCAATACCGGCCGCGAGGAGATCGTGGCCCTCGTCAAGGATCCCGCCATCTGGAAGACGAAGATTTTTGCCAAGTATATCGCCGAGCGCGTGGGCATGCGTTACAGCGCCGATCAGGGGCCGAACCAGTACTACGTCCTGAAACAAGGGGTCTACACCGGCTGGCAGATCGATCGCTTCCCGGAATATCTGAACCGGAATCTGGACCTGTGCGCCCGTCTGCTCTCGGCCGCGCCCAGTCCGGAGAACTCGGATCGGATCGTCGCGGGTATGGCGGAGGGGCTGGTCGGGGGTGAAGTTGCCGGCGCGCCGAAAAGCCTGAAGGCGATCGTCGGCCAGCTCTGGAGCAGCCGGCCGCATACGTCCGACCTGGTGACGCTGGCGGCCCGGCTCGGCCAACCTGGCGCGATGGCCGAGGCCGTTGCCATGGTCAAGGCCGGGAAGGCGAAGCCGGCCGAGCAACAGCAGCTTGTCGATCTTTTCGCCGCCACGGGGTCGCCGGAGGCGCTGCCCGTCGTTGGCGACCTGCTGCGCAAGGAGAAGAACGAGCAACGGCGTACGAAGCTGCTCGGGGCGGTCGGTGGTTTTGAACAGCCGGCCGCGGCGGAACTGATCATCGAGCTCTATCCGACGCTCGGTCCCCGGCTCCAAATCGTGGCCCAGCGCATGCTGAGCGAGAAACCGCTCTGGTCGCTGGCGATGCTGCAGCGCATGAACCTGGGCACCTTCAAGCCCGGCGTCTTGAGTTCCAGCAACCTGGCGGCGATTCGCGGTCACCGAAATTCGCAGATCAACGGCTTGTTGAGCAGCTATCAGAAAAATACGACGACGGATCCCGCGGAGCGGATGGCGGAGCAGCTCTATGAGCAGGGCAAGACCGCGTTCACGTTGAACTGTGCCGCGTGTCACCAGGAGAATGGACAAGGCCTCGTTGGTCTCGCTCCCTCGCTGGTGGCCTCACCGTTTGTACAGCAGGGCGAATTGGCGATGGCCCGCATTGTATTGCAGGGAAAGGAGAATCCCGGCCGGGGTTTTGTCATGCCCCCCTTGAAGCACCTGGATGACGGTCAGATCGCAGCGGCCATCACGTATGTGCGCCGGGAATTTGGCAATCAAAGCGGGATGGTGACGCCGGCCAAAGTGGCGGAGATTCGCGCCGCCACGGCGGCCCGGCAGAACCCCTGGACCGATCCGGAGCTGGTGAGCCTGAAGAAATGAAGGGCCGGGAGAACTTCGGGACGTCGGGCTTTGTAACCCTGCGCGTGCGCGCAGGGACCTCCAGCACTCCCGCCGCTCACGCGGCGGGCTACAACGGAGCTGTTTGATGGCAGCTTGACGTCGATCGGCCCGCCGAGGCTTGCGTGTTGCCGATTTGGTTTCTCCAATCTCCGCCGTCCCCCATGAGCCGAGCCCCTGTTTACCCCGATTCCATCCGCCGCGTTGTCGTTGCCAGCTTCATCGGCACCGCCATCGAGTGGTACGATTTTTTCCTCTACGGCACGGCGGCCGCGTTGGTGTTCAATCGCCTTTTCTTCCCGAATTTCTCCCCGCTGGCGGGCACGATGGCGGCCTTCGCGACCTATGCGGTGGGATTCTTCGCCCGGCCGTTGGGCGGAATAATCTTCGGCCATTTCGGCGATCGCGTCGGTCGCAAGTCGATGCTCGTGACCACCCTCGTGATGATGGGGTTGGCGACATTCTTCATCGGCGTGTTGCCCACCTACGAGCAGGCGGGCGTGATCGCGCCGTTGCTGCTCGTGCTGCTGCGAATTGTACAAGGCTTGGGCGTCGGTGGCGAATGGGGCGGGGCGGTGCTGATGGTGGTGGAGCATGCGAGCAAGGGGCGGCGTGGCCTGTACGCGAGCTGGGTGCAGGCCGGAGTGCCGGTGGGCATGCTGCTGGCGACCGGCGTCTTCCAGGCTTTCGCTGCTTTGCCCGAGCGTGAGTTCCTCTCCTGGGGCTGGCGGGTGCCCTTCCTGCTCGGCATCCTGCTCACGGGCATCGGTTTTTTCATCCGCCTGAAAGTCATGGAGAGTCCGGTGTTTGAACAGGCCAAGGCCATCCGCCCGGCGCCGAAACTGCCCTTGCTCGAGGTCCTACGCACTCATCCGCGCAACATCCTCCTCGCGATGGGTGCACGCCTCGCGGAGAACGGATTTTTCTATATATTCACCGTTTGGGTTTTGAGCTACGCGACCCAGCATCTCGGCATGGCGAGGACAACCTTGCTCAACGGAGTGTTGATCGGATCGGCCGTGCAATTGGTCGCGATTCCGCTGTTTGGTCGTTTGTCCGACAGTGTGGGTCGCAAGCCCGTCTATCTCGGCGGCGCTTTCTTTCTTCTCCTGCTGGCGTTCCCCTTTTTCTGGCTGGTGGAAACGCGGAGCATCCCGCTGGTGTGGCTCGCGATCATCCTGGGGATGATCGGGCATGCCGCCATGTATGGCCCACAGGCGGCGTTCTTCTCCGAACTGTTTGGCACCCGCACGCGTTATACGGGGGCGTCGCTCGGCTACCAGCTCGCGGCCCCGTTTGCCGGCGGTCTGGCCCCATTGATCGCGACGGCCCTGCTCGGTTGGTCGGATGGGCGGCCGTGGTCCATCGCCGTTTATCTAATTGGAATGGCCGCGATCACGATTGGGTGCGTGCTGCTGACCGAGGAAACCAATCGCAAGGATCTGGGCCAGCACGATGGGGCGCAATGAGGGTGGGTGGGCCAATTGTGCGGAAATCCGCACAATTTGAAAAAGTGGCATTTCGGACCCTCATTCCCTGCTCGCGCCGGTTTCCGGTACCGGCCAGCGCAGTTGGCGATGGAGGAACGGAAACGTCTCCCCGCCATGAATCATGTGTGGGCCGTCAAAGTAGGCCATCGCCGTGCGCTCCGGAATGCCGAGTTGAAAATAGAGTTTTCTGACTTTTGCATATTCGGCGGCGGCCCATTCCAGCGGCGCCACCCGGTCCTTATAGCCATGCTCCACCATGAACGGCCGGGGCGCGATCAGCGCCGCCATCTCGGCGTAGTTGAAGGTATTGCCCAGGTTGAATTGCACATTCTCATACGAGTCCACGAACATGAATGAATTCTTGTCGGTCCGCACGGAGGTGACCTTCTGCACGTAGTCGTTGAAATCCCCGGAACAGATCGACAGGCAATAATCGTCGAGAACGGTCGGCACCCGGACCGCCGTCTTGCCTCCGTAGGAAAGGCCGTAGAATGCCATCCGCTGCCCGTCGACGAACGGTTGTTGTTTCAGCCAGCTCAGGACGCGCTGGTGGTTGGCGGCAAAGATCCCGAACACCGTTTTCTTCAGGAGATTGCCCTTGCGCTGCAATTGGCGGAATTCCTCGTTCAACAGCTTGTTCGGATTGTAGGGCGCGTAGACGATGAATCCCTGTCGGGCCAGCCGCCGCGCATAGTCTTTATAGGGTCCATCGGGATCCAGCGTGGAGGACGGCTGTCCGCCGGCCCCGTGCTGGCATACAACCACCGGCCGACGTTCCCCGGGTTTGAGATCGACCGGCAGGATGAGGTAACCCCAGGTTTCAACTCCCGGCTGCACATCGAGCATGACTTCATACGTCGTCAGTTGGGCATCGGAATACTCCTCCAGGCGGCGCGTGCGGGCATTGAGCGGAATGTCCGATTCGGGAAAACGACCAATGACCTCGTCCCAGAAATATTTTCGGAACGGCTTCATCGCCTCGTTCCACTGCTCCGGACTCTCCGGCCTCGCATTCGACCAGAAAAAATTCTCCCGCTCGTATTCAGCGAGCCGCAGGTGCGCCTGCGTGAACTCCTGCAGCTCGTGCACCTGCCGGTACTGCCGCGCATCGACGTCTTCCGTCGACAACGGGCGGCTCGTCATGAACGGCTGGGCGGTCGCCGGCGCTTCGGGCACCCGCAGCATGCGGCCGAACGACCGTGCCGCCTCGATCGAACCGCAGCCGACGGTTGCGCCGCCGCTGCCGGCCACGAGCTCAAACTGCCCGCTGAACGCGCCCGCCAGCATTTTTGCCCGTTCCCATTCGGCGGCCACCGGGTCGTAATCGGGGGTGCGAATGCTCCCTGCGCCCGCCACCTTGCGAACCTGTTTGTGCGCGGGATCTGGCGGCGACGGATGTGTGACCTCTGGAACGCGACTGTATTCCACCACCAGACCCCGGGGCGCAACCATCGCGGCCATCTCCGCATCGCCAAATTCCCTCAGCAGACCCCAAACATTTCTGTATAGCGGTTCCCGCCACAACTGCTCGCGCGGCTGAAAATATCCGCTCACCCAGGCGGCATCCACCCTCTCGTCCAACGCGGCGGTGTAAAGCGCGAGCAGGCCACCCTCGCCATATCCCGCAACGCCGATCTTCAACCGCCCACCTCGGGCCGGACCGGTGGCCGACAAAAACCAGTCGATGGCCGCCTGGACTTTTTGCACCTCGAAACCGATGGGATGGCGCCCGACTTCTCCCGCCTGCCGATAGATCCACTCGCGATGAGTCTGATCGGTAGTGATGCCGATTCTCTCGTCCCCGGACCAGCGGCTGCGCCGATCGAGCAGCGTGGGAATCAGGACCAGCATGCCGTTTTCCGCCAGTCGCCGGGCAAACTGCGACTCAGCCACGACTCCGGGGTGCAGCCCCGCCAGCATCTCCGGGGTCTGGTCGGCGTCCGGAATCGCCACCACGCAGCCGCGCGGTTCGCCCTTTGGTCGCAACAACAGCCCCTCCCCGTGTACATCTTGAAATACCCGCCAGCGTACGGAAAGGACTTCATAGGCTGCCGTGGTCGCAACCACCCCGGGCTGTCGCAATCCGGCGACCACTTCGATGTCGTTGATCGGCATCCGCGCATCGATGGCTCCGATGGCACGGCGCAAATGCTCCCGGTTGGACCCCATCGACCGGGCATAAGCCTCGGGCGAGGAGAAGTCCCGCTGCCAGAAGCTCGCCCGGTTGGCCTTCGCGTTTTCAATTTCGTGCAACAGAAAGGCATCCCACTGGCGGACGACGATGCCGGGCAACCCGGTTCGCTCTCCGAGTCGCGCCGTCCCCGCCAGAACCTCCGGTGGAGCCGCCACCAAATGCGACGCGAATGGGATGCACCCCAATGCCATCCACAGGCCTCCCAAGAGCCCCAACCGCAAAACGCGTTTGGCTCCCGCCGGGAAGAAACGTCGACTTTCGTAGCCCTGCGCGTGAGCGCAGGGACCGTCAGCAGTCCCGCCGCTCACGCGGCGGGCTACAACGGAGCTGTTTCTTAGCCGTAACGATGCAGTCGAAGATGGCGCGACTTGACCCCAAGTCGCTAACGTGAGCGCGAACGGTCCAAAGCGAGTTGAGGTCAACTCGCTCCACCTTGCAGTGGCTCCGTTTTGAGAGCGAAAATCATGCTCTAAAGATTGGATACGGCTGAGCCGGACGTTGCGGTGGGGGAAGTTCATGGGAATTCAACTGGCGCGGGATGCAGGGCCAAGGATCGATCACCGTGGCGCGGAGCTTCAGCCCGCGCCGGGCAACACCTTGGCTTTTCGCCGCGGGGACTGAAGCTCCGCGCTACCCTCGGCTTCCGCATGGCGTTCGGTTGCAACCCGAAACCGCGGGGCGAAATATCCGGCTAGAACCGGCCGTTGATTCCCGCGTGGATCTGCGGGTCGTTGCGATCGAGGATATTCTGCGGGCGATCGTACACTCCCCACACATAGCGCAGTTTGTCGTTCGTCACGTTGTAGAGATCGAGGTAGAGATCGAGATTCCTGGTCAGGAGATACTTGATTTTGACGTCGATCCGGTGGGTCGCGAGTTTGTAGCGCTTGAGATTCTCCACGACGTTGTAGGCTTGGAGTCCCTCCGAGTTAAACCCGTAATTCACGCGGAAATTGATTTTGTTGCGAATATAGGAAATGCCGCAGTTGCCCGCTTTGGGTACGAAGCCGGCGAGGGTGGAGGTGGTCTGAACCGTCGTGCCGCCGTAATTTCCCTCCGTATCGAGCCAGGTATAATTGGCGAAGGCGCCGAAGCCGCTCCACCAACCCGGCAGAAACGCGAAACGTTGCTGGTAGCTGGTTTCCCAACCCTTGATCTTGGCAAAGCCGCCGTTGGCCTTGGAACGGAGCTCGTAGCCGGCATACTGGCCTTCGAACCCGTTGTCATCGCCCGACCCAATGAGCTGGCCGGATGTGCTGTAGATATAGCCATTGATCTCCTTCAGGAACACGCCGAATGAGAGCAAGCCAGCCGGCTCGAAATAATATTCGGCGGTGACGTCGAAATTGTTCGAATATTGCGGCTTCAATCCCGGGTTGTTCGCCGTCACAATCCGGTTGTCCTCGTCGATGTTGTCGTTGGGAATGATATTCGTGAAATCGGGCCGTCCGATGCTGGTCGCGTAGGAGGCGCGGACAATCGTTCGCTTGATCGGTTCGTACTTGAAATGCACGCCGGGGAACACCTTCTGGTAGTCCCGCGAAACCGTGCGGCGACCGCCATATTGGGCGACATTCCGGCGGATGATCTCCTCATTGGTGAGCGGTCCAACCCACGCGGCGCGCCGGGCCTTTTCCGCGGCCGTAATCTGGCTCAGCGGCCCTTCGCCCTCCACCTTCGTCTTTTCAAACCGAAAACCGGCGAGAATCGAAACCTGGTCAATCCGCACGTTGCCCATGACATAGCCGGCGGTGAGGGTTTCCGACAGATCCTGCTTGCCGGTGAGGGGAGTTGAGCTGCCGAAGGCGACATCCTCCTGCCACTGGGGAAGATTTTGGTCCTTGTGCGTGCGCATGGCGTCGGGCGAAGGAATCGGACCCGCCGGATAGACGCCATGGTACGGCCGGTAGTCGAGATGCATGTCCTGGAATTGGGCCAGATTTTCATCGCCGCTGTTGAGCACGCCGTCGCGGCCGGCATAGCGCCAGCGGCGGCTGCGATTCTCGAGCCCCTGTTCTTCGCGCCGGACTCTTGCGCCCGTCTTGATGAATGCCGGCACCGCGAGTTCGAACGGCTTCCTGTAATTGACTTGCGCTCCATAAAGATCGGCGCGCGTGGGAGTGTGGGTGAACGTCAGCAGATTGTTCGAGTAGTTGTTCAGGTTCGAGGGATCGACGCCGCCGGTATAGATAATCTCCGGCGTCCAGCGCGACAGGCGGGTGCGATCGAAAACCCAGCCCACGCCCGTGGCCGCCATCGTGACGGTATGGAGGTATTGCTGTTGCTCGGAGTACGAATAGGAAAGATCGTAATCCAGCTCGTAGGCCGGCTTGCGGATCCGGCCGCCGAATTGTGCCGAGGCGGAAACGTTGTCGCGTTGCCGGTGCAGGTTGGAAAGCGCCACCTGGCTCTGCGGAACCGGCCGCGCCTCGGTGCGATTGTCGGTGTAGCCGGGCAGGATGGCGCCCGTGCCGGTGGGCTGGCCCTGGGCGTTCAAGGTCGCCACGGTTTGGGCGGTCGAGACGGTGGTGACCGGGACGAGCCCGTTCTCCCCGTGCGGCGTGTAGGTGAAATTGGCAAAGACGGTGGCGGTATCGGTCAGCCTGTAATCGAACTTCACCCCGCCGCCCCACCGCCGCCTAAGACTCATGCGTCCGTCGTAGGAAAGGTTATACATGTACGCCGGGCTTGCCGTCGTATTCTGGTAGTTCATCGAGGTGAAATCCATCGCCGCCATGTGCTGGCGAAAATTTCCGGTGACCGAGATCCCGAAGTTTTTGCTGCCGCCAAAGACATCGAACACGTCCGAATACGAAATGGTTCCCGCCGGGATCGGAGAGCGGTAGCGGGCGCCCTCGATCACGCCGAGGGAATAACTGATCCGGCGCCCCTTCAGGTCGAACGCGCTGCGGGACTTCAGATTGACCATGCCGCCGATCGCGTCGGCATCCATGTCCGGCGTGGGGGACTTGGTCAGCTCGATCGACTCGACGTGGTCGGTGCCAATGCTGGCAAAGTCGATTCCGCGGTCACCCGGCCCCGCACGGCGGTTGCCGTCGATTTGGACCGAGTTCAACTGGCCCGGAATGCCGCGGATGCTCATGAAACGCGCGTCGCCGCCGACGCGCTCCACCACGACCCCCGCGATTCGCTCCAGCAGCTCGGCCGGATTCCCGGCGAGCGATCCGAAGGCATCGGCCGAGATGACGTTCTTAACGTTGGGCGCCTGCCGCTGGAGGGTGACGGCGAGGGCGTTGCCTTCGCGCTCGGACGCCACGACGTACGCGTTCAAGCGGTAGATCTCAGCCGTGAGGGCAAAATCGCGGGTCATCGTTCCGTCCGGCGGGATGGTCACGGTCGCCCGTTGGTCATCGAGGCCCGTATAAGATGCGACCAGCGTATGGGTGCCCGGTGGTACCGCCAGGCGATAGGAGCCGTCGCGCTCGGTGCTGGCGCTGTAGCCGGTGCCCTCGACGGTGATAATCGCGCCCTGCAAGTAGGCCCCGGTCGCCTGGTTGCTGACTTGACCGGCAATGGATCCGGTTGACTGGGATTCGGCGGAAACTGGCGCGCCTGAAAAAGAATACAGCAAGATCGCGAATGCCAGGCAGGGTGCAACGGATGAGTTCATGGGTAGAGTTGGACGGCCTCAGAGGTGCAAGCGGAGACACGTTTCCCGCAACGTCAGCGAGGCGAAAATCATAACGTGATGATGTCGTGTCCCGGGGATCGAGCAAGGGAAAGTTGCCCGATCGTGCCGGGGCGCATCTCAGGTCTTTGCAGCGCGAGGAATCTCCTTGGGTGGGCGGGCACGTCCCGGTGCCCGCATGTCTGGCCGGCTTGGTCGCGTTCCGAATGAGGGCACGAGGACGTGCCTGCCCACCACTGTCAGCAGTTGCAGGCAACTGAGAGGCGTCCGGCAGTCTCAGACCTCCTGATCCGAGCCCGTGTGCGACGGGGCTCGAGGAATTGGGTCGGGCCGTTTTGAC
>JBIJCX010000632.1:0-3030 GCA_044344465.1 Opitutaceae bacterium | reverse complement strand
TTCGGGCACTCCTGAGTGGGTCCGCCCAACGCGCGAAAACGCGTTAGGGATATTGCGTCTCTACTTTTCATGATGGGAATTTTCGGGTGCCATTTTGCGGCAGGAGGACTTTGAACAGTTTGCGTGGCCCTGGAGGTCCTCGATGCGGGAAAGTTCTGAGTGACAAATGAGTAGCAAATCATGAGCGGTTGAGCAGCGGGTGAGTAGCCCGGGCGATAACTTCGTTAGGGGTTCCGTGTCCTTGCTTTTCTTGATGTGAGGGTAGTCCTCACCGGTGTGCTGTTGGACCGAGATGGATACGATTCCTGATGCTGAAATCGGGCGGAGGAAAAGTTCGGTTTCATGAATTTACGCACCTTCCTTGAGTCTCGACAGGCTTCACGGTCGATGAGTGGTGCTGATGGATTCTGGTGGAAGCAATGCAGGCAGATGCAGTTGCTGACGTGCTCTGCAGGATTTCGCGTTTGGTGCGTCGGGGCTGTTGCGGTCCACTCAGTTGGCAGTGTCGGCAACGCTCGGAAGCTGGTGACGGGCTCCGAGCACGGAGTCCGTCGCCCGCGTGGGTTCCGGTTCGGAGGCGGCCAGCAGTCGCTGCGGTTTTGAGAACTGCGGAGGCCCCAAGAGCCGGAGCAGCCGGAAAAACCGCAGTGTCTGCGCCTGCCGTGCCTTTACCCGGGCGGATGCCTCATTCGGTCGCAGCCGGCACGGGCCATGGTTCTCTTCGCTTCGTCCAGCGGGAATCGAGGTCCTGCAACGTATACCAAATCCTCGCCCCCCCCCGATGTTCGAACCGGTTTGAACCGGCTTTGAACGCGCCAAGTTTGAACATTGAACCAAGCTTGAACGACTTTGAACAACAGGCGTGATCGGTCCACTCCGGCTCCTGAGGTCACCTCATCCCGCAGCACCACATGGGTACGGACTGCCCTCCATACGTCTGTCCTGAGAACCGGCTAATGCCCATCACCTGCCGTACTTCTGCCTTCCATCCAACTCCCACCAGAGAATTGACCGGCCATGCTGTTCGGTACCTTCCGAGCGCCGACGATACCGATGAGCATATCTTCTGTACGCCAGGGAGTCGCGCATGACGTTAACGTCCAGAACTGGATTTGCAGTGCAAGAATCCAACCGGTCTGAGCTGCATTCACCAAACGAACCGAGCGGCACCAGCCGCATCGCCTACCTATAAATCCGAGGACACGCCACCCCTAGCGTCCGCTACCAGAAAGTCGCAACACCACCACTACTCGACCACTACTGACCACCACGCCGCCACTTTTTTCAATTCGCCGAATTGGCCCGGCCATTTTTCCAGGCACTGTTGAACAACGATGTCCGCCGCTTGGACAAGAATCCTCAGTGGCGGCAATGACGCAGGTGTCTGCTGCAGGCGGTAGACCGGTAGAAGTCCGGTGGTAAAGCGCCGGTAGCCCGGCGGTAATCCGGCAGCAAACCGACATCCAACCGACATCATTCCGACATCCAACCGTCGACAAACCACCGTCCAACCGACCGTCGTTTTGGGCAAACCGTCAACATTCGTTAGGGGTGGCGTGTCCCTGCCTGAATATATCAAAGGAGTGCGGCGAATGCCGTCAGCGGTGATGAGGTTGGTGATGAGAATTGCTCAGCCTGAAGACACGTTGAGGAGAGGTTGACCGCATGGAGGCCAATCGAGTTGAGGGTCTGACGCGTGACTTCCGGACGGTGTATTGCGGTCCGGGAAAACTGGGTATAGCTGAAAATCTTGGAAAAATCCGCTGCATGGAGCTGCAACTTTTCGCCGGATGGATAGTCTCAAGGAATTACGCTCAATCATCCATGGATCGAATCGTGTGCTCCCATCAGACGAACGTCGGCATCGTTGCCGTGCGAACTCCCGTCGCCGATGGCGTTCGCGATATCCTGAAGGACTGTGAGCAACAGGGACTGGTTGACGAACTCCGGCAGGCGCTGGGAATGGAGCCGCGACCTGACGCCACGGCCGTCCGCGCGGTTCGCGATTTAGTCTACGAATTGGCGGGTGCCCGGAATCGCGATCTCGCGGTTGACGTCTTGATCTACGCCACCGGCGTCGCCGAGTTCGACGTCACAAGCCTGCGTGGCTACGCCACCCGGCATGGGCTCACCGCAGAAGGCTTCCGCAAGCAGGTGCTGGCCATGCAGCGCCGGCTTGGCCTGCCGCCCCGGCCAATGCAGCAACCCGATGCGAACTGACGTCGAACAACTTGTCCGCGAACTGCCGGAGGCCGGCATCGCCCGCGCCACGCGGCTGGGCTTGGTCTTGAATCCTGGATTGAAGACGGAGACGTGGCGCGGGCTGGTCACTCACGTAGCCCGGCTCGTGCGCACCTCGGCCGGTGCCCGCCAGACATTGACCGCCTGGCTTGGCGACGTGCTCGCTTACGGCGAAACCGGTGGCCGCGGCTTGATCACCGAGTGCGCCGCCGCGACTGGGATCAATCCGGGGACCTTACGAAATGCCAAAATGGTCTGCCTACGAATCCCCGTGTCATGTCGCCGCGACACTTTGAGTTGGACCCATCACTGTGAGGTCGGGATTGCGTTTGCGAACCCACAGGAAATCGAGCGATGGCTGGCAGTCGCAGAATCGGATGGTCTCTCGGCGATGGCGCTCCGCCGCCGCATCCGGTCACACGTGGCCAGCCTGCATGAGCAGCGCGGAGCGAGTGCCGACGAAAGCGCGATTACGGCATTCCAATTGATGCGCGAACTTCGTGCCGGCGATAGATTCCTCGACCGACACCGTGCCGCATGGCGCCAGTGGACACCGAGTGCTGCACAGTTCGCTCTCCAGGAACTTCGGGCCGTGACCGATTTTGTCGACACCATGCGGGCCCGGGCGCTCGAGCCGCCGGCACCGAGGCCGCACGACATCGCGGCCAATTAGCGGCGACGGCACACGTGTGATGGCTCGCGGCGGGGATCTGCCCGTCCGCGCGGCAGCTGTCGCCGGCCTGGCTGAGAGTTCACTTCTTCCGCTTGGCCGGGACTGCTTCCAGGGCG
>JBIJCX010000502.1:0-5120 GCA_044344465.1 Opitutaceae bacterium | reverse complement strand
GAGCGCGGCCGCATCTTCGTCGCCGAGACCTACCGTTACCGTTCCAGCGTGCTCGATATCCGCGACTACATGTGGATGCTCGAGGACGAGCTCGCCTGCCGCACGGTCGAGGATCGCACGGCCCTCATCCGCAAAAAATTCGGCCCCGAGGGCGAAAAGGAACTCGCGATCGAGGGCGAAATCCTGCGCTTGCTCGAGGACACCACCGGCGCCGGTGTCGCGAATCGCTCGACCGTTTACGCGGATGGTTTCAACTCGCCGCTCGACGGCATCGCTTCCGGCGTCCTCGCCCGCCGCGGCCAGGTCTGGTTCACCAACATCCCGAGCGTCTGGCGGTTCAGCGGCGAAAACCGCGCCGAGACCCGCACCGAAATCAGCCGCGGCTACGGCGTGCGCTTCAATTTCACCGGCCACGATCTGCACGGCCTCGTCTTCGGCCCCGACGGCAAAATCTATTTCAGCAATGGCGATCGCGGCGCCACCGTGCGCACGAAGGAGGGCGGCACCATCTCCGTCCCCGACACCGGTGCCGTCTTCCGCTGCCATCCCGACGGCACGGGGCTGGAGCTCTTCGCCTCGGGCCTGCGCAATCCGCAGTCGCTCATCTTCAACGAGCGCGGGGATCTCCTCACCGGCGACAACGATTGCGACTACGGCGACGAGGAGCGGCTCGTGCACGTGGTCGAACACGGGGACAGCGGCTGGCGCGTCGGCTACCAGTTTGCCCCGCTCGGAAAAGCCGGCCCGTGGAACACGGAGAAGCTGTGGCACCCCCGTCACGAGGGCCAGTCCGCCGCGATCCTCCCGCCGCTCTGCAACATCGAGGACGGCCCCTCGGGCATCGCCTACTATCCGGGTACCGGGCTGAACGCCTCCTACGCGGGCAGCATCTTCATCACCCACTTCAAGGGCGGCATCGCGCGCAGCGGGATTCACACCTACAACCTCAAGCCGAAGGGCGCGAGCTACGCCGTCGCCGACGCCAAGCCGTTTCTCACCTCCGCCCTGCCCACCGACGTGAAATTCGGTCCCGATGGCCGGCTCTACCTCTCCGACTGGGCCGACGGCTGGCCGAAATCCGCCCGCGGCCGGATCTACGCCATTTCGGATCCCGCGCACGCCAACGATCCGATCGTCAAGGAAACCCAGCGACTCATCGCCAGCGACTGGACGAAAAAATCCGTCGACGAACTCGCCCAGCTCCTCGGCCACGCCGACTGGCGCGTCCGCCTCGAGGCGCAATTCACCCTCGCCGAGCGCGGCGCCGCGAGCATCGGGGTGCTGGCCCGCCTCGCGACGACCGCCACGCCTGTAGGTCAGGTCTCAGACCTGACCCAATTCGCCCGCCGCCACGCCATCTGGGGTCTCGGGCAACTGGCCGCGACCAACGCGTCCGCCCTCGCGCCTCTCCGCACGCTCGGCCGCGACCCGGATCCCGAGGTGCGCGCCCAGGCGATCAAGGTTCTCGGCGACCACCGGGCCCGCGACCAGGCCGATGCCTTCATCGCCGCGCTGCAGGATGAAAACAACCGCGTGAAATTCTTCGCCGCGCAGGGCCTCGGCAAACTCGCCGCGGCGCGCCCTGAGCTCGGCCTCCGCGCCGCTCCCGCGCTGCTTGCCGCCCTCCGCGCCAATAACGACGAGGACAATTATCTCCGCCACGCCCTCGTCATGGGCCTCGTCGGCGGCCAGAACGTCGCCGCGCTCACCGGCGCGATCAACGACGGTTCGCGCGCCGTCCGGCTCGGCGTGCTCCTCGCGCTGCGCCGGCTCGGCCACGCCGACGTCGCGAAGTTCCTCCCCGACTCCGATCCTTGGATTGCGCGCGACGCCGCGGTCGCGATCAACGACGAGCCGATCCCTGCCGCCCTGCCCGCGCTCGCCGCACTGCTTCCCACCGGGGACGCGGCGCCCTCGCCGCGCCTGATCGCGGACGAGCCCGTGCTCTTTCGCGCGATCAACGCCCACTTCCGGCTCGGGCAGCCGGCGAACGCCGCCGCGCTCGCGCAGTTCGCCGCGCGCGCCGACGCCCCCGCCCGGCTCCGCGCCGAGGCCCTCGCGCAACTCGCGCTCTGGCCCAAGCCGCCGCAGCGCGATCGGCTCGTCGGCGTGTACCGGCCGCTGGCCCTGAGCTCGTCGAGCGGGCTGGCCGGGAAGAGCCGCGATCGCAGTGTCGCCGTCCGCGCGCTCGAGCCGGTCATCCCCGGCCTGCTCGCCGCCAGCACGCCCGCCGTGGTCCAAACCGCCGCGCTCGCCACGCTGCAAACGCTCGAGATCGCCGGCGCCACCGACACGCTCTTCGCCGTGGTCGGCGACGAGGCGCAGTCCGGTGCCACGCGTGCCGCCGCCCTCGCCGCGCTCGACCGGATCAAGGATCCGCGGCTCGCCGAGGCGGTGCAGCGCGCGGGCGCATCGGCGGCGCCTGCTCTCCGGCTCGCGGCCCTGCCGATCGCGGCGCGCCTTTCCCCCGACACCGCCGCACCCGTGCTGGCCAACCTCGTTGCCCAGGGCACGCCGGCGGAAAAGCGCACGGCGTTCCGCGCCCTCGGCAACCTCCGGCATCCGTCCGCGGACCAGCTGCTCGCCGGGCAGCTGCGCCAGCTCGCGGAGGGCAAGGTCGCCGCGGAGATCCAGCTGGAACTGCTCACCGCCGCCGGCCGGCGCAGCGATCCGGCGATCAAGGAACTCCTCGCCCGACGCGAGGCGGCGCTTGCCGCCAGCCCCGATCCGCTCGCGCCCTATCGCGTCGCCCTAGCCGGCGGCGACCGGAATCGCGGCGAACGCATTTTTCAAAACCAGCCGGTGCTGGCGTGCATTCGCTGCCACCGCGCCGGCGGCGATGGCGGCGACGCCGGTCCAAACCTCGCATCGGTCGGCGCAAAATATTCCCGCGAACATCTGCTCGAATCGATCGTGAAGCCAAACGCCAAAATCGCGCCCGGCTTCGACACGATTGTCCTCACGCTGAAATCCGGGGGCGCCGCCGCCGGCATCGTGGCCGCCGAGACGCCCGACACGATTACGCTCCGCACGGCGGACAACAAGGTCATCGACGTGAAGAAGTCCGACATCGCGAAACGCGAAGGCGCGCCCTCATCGATGCCGGAGATCTATGGCGCAATTCTGACCAAGACGCAGCTGCGCGACGTGGTCGAATACCTGGCCAGCCTGAAGGCGGAGCAGCCGGTGCGAAGCGAAGACCCCGACCGGCCGCGGGCCTTGCGCGGCGTGAGCGAGTAGGTCGATCTGGCTGTCGGGTTCAATCCGTTCCCGGCTCAACCCGAACTTGAGAGGTCTGAAGGAGAATGGACCTCCAGGTCCGTTTCCCGGCACCGGCATCGGCCGCGAGATCCCCGAACGGACCGGGAGGTCCGTTCTCCCCATAGTCCAGATCCGCCAGGGTAGGTGCGCTGGCATTACAATTGTCTCGGCTGGTAGAGGGTCGGGCTCTCGCGATGCCGATCTGTGCCCCGATCCAATACTGGGCGCGCGCCCAGTATTGGCCCGCCGCGGGTGCGAGGCAAATCCGGACGTGCGGGGCGAGTTCCCAATAGTGGGCGCCCGCCCACTATTGGCGCCGCGGGCCGGATGCGGGTGGTCGACGCCCGGCCGTCCGCCGCCGTTACCCCCTGCCAGCGCGGGGCACAAGCGCGGCGATCACCGGAATTCCGGTGAGTGTCACGGTCGTGGCGCGAGCATCTCCGGCGCCAAATCGCACCCGCGACATTCCGGCCAGGGTTACTCCCGACCGCTTCACTGTGGCAGCCAGCTCAAATCTCAGATCCGAGATCTCAAATCTGAGATCTCAGATCTGAAATTTGAGATCCGAAATCCCAGATCCTCCCCGCCCGACCGCCCAATTCCATAAAGCCATGCCCACTTATCAACGCTTCGAAGATCTGCCGGTTTGGCAGGCTGCCGCCAAACTCTACGACCGGGTGGACGATTTCATCGACCGGGCTCCACCACGCTTGCGCGCGAGCTTTCGCGATCAGCTCGAGCGGGCCACACTCTCGGTTTCCAACAACATCGCCGAGGGCTTCGAGCGCGGCACGACCAACGAGTTGCTCGCCTTCCTCTACATCGCCCGCGGCTCGGCCGGAGAGGTACGCTCCATGCTTACCCTCGCTTCGCGCCGGCCTTGGATCCCTTCAACTCTTATCGCTGAGATTTCAGATCTCAGATTGCTCGCCGAGAGCTGCTCCCGCCAGCTCCGCGCCTGGGCTGATTCGCTGCAAAATTCCGACATCGCCGGTCCCCGGCACCTCAATGACAGGACCCGCGCAGACTATGCCAAACGCCAGGCTCGCAAAACGGGCGCGGCCGCCTTTCAGCAACTCCTCGCCCAGACCCTTCCGCCCGACCATCCGCTGCATCCAAAAAACCGCCCGCCGAATGCCGGCCCGGATCCGAAATCTTGAATCTGAGATCTGAGATTTCAAATCTGAGATCTCGAATCTGAGATCTCAGATCTCAGATACCCACACCATGCGGGGCGCGTCCGCCACCGACACCGTGCGAGCCGTCTTCGGCGCCCGCCCCTCCCCGCAGATGGGCGTTTTCCCCTCCCGCGCCCGCAGATCCGTCGCGGCGTATGGGTTCACTGAATGGGTTCGCCGAACCCGCTTGAGCCACCCCGCCGACCTGGCATCCTCGCCGCCATGTCTTTCGCTGCCCCGCCCGTGGCTCGCGTTTAGTCGCCGATGCACGACCCTGATCTCGCGGAATCCCGCGCGCTGCTGGGCGTCGACTCCGGCACCACTGCCGCGGCGCTCAACCGGGTCTATCTCCAAAAATCCTACGCGCTCATCCGGCGCGGCGCATCCGAGGCGGAACGCGAGCAACTTCGAGCCGCCCACGCCGTGCTGCTCGCACACCAGCAGCGAGACGAGCGTCGCCCCGACCCCGAAGCAGAGACGCCGGCCGCGACGGCGGCGGTCACCCTTCCGGCACGCGAGCCTCAACCGTCCGAGCCAACGGACTCCGAACCACCCCCGAATCCCTACGACCCGCTTTCATTCGACAGCCGGATCGTGAATGCGCTGGCGCCTCCGCTCGTCGTGGCGCTCGCGATTTTGATCAAGCGCAGCTTCTTCGGATTCTTCCTCGAGGGCTTTCAC
>JBIJCX010000501.1:0-5124 GCA_044344465.1 Opitutaceae bacterium | reverse complement strand
GCGTGAGCCCGATCGATTCGAAGCGCTGGGGTGCGGCGCCCGGGCGGTGCACCAGCGTCGGCTGCGTGAAGACCTCCCCGCGCGCCACCGAGGCGGTGAAGCACGCCATTTGCAGCGGCGTCACCGATACATCGCCCTGACCGATCGACATGTTCGCGGTGTCGCCGGGAAACCACCGGGCGTCGCGCTCGCGCATTTTCCACGCGGGATCCGGAATCAGCATCCGCCCCTGTTCGCCGGGCAGTTCGATGCCGGTGCGCCGATCGAGGTGGAAACGCCGGGCCTCAGCGGCGATTTCCTCCGGCTTGGTCCGCTGTCCCGCCTCGTAATAATAGATGTCACAGCTCAGGGCGATCGCATCGCGGAGCAGGACGTTGCCGTGATGGCCATGGCCGACGTCGCAGGGATACAGCCGGTTGCCGACCTTCAGGTAGCCGTTGCACGTGACGATGGCGGCGTCGGGCGTGATGACGCCGCGTCGCAGCGCCGCAATCGTGGTCAGGATCTTGAAGGTCGAGCCGGGGGGATAAAATCCGTTCAGGGCCAGATTGTTCCAGGCCCCGGTTTCATTCATCTTCGCGACGATGGCAGCGGTGGCCCGGGGGGAAAACTCGTTGAGATTGTAGTCCGGCTTGCTCGCCATGACCAGCACCTCGCCGGTCGCCACCTCGATCGCGACGGCGGCGCCCTTTTGCTCGCCGAGCCCCTCTTCCGCGACGAGCTGGAGATCGATATCCAGCGACGTGACGAGTTCTCCGCCCCGCTTCGGCGGCCGCGACTCGAGGGGGGGATTAATCTTAAAGCCGGTGGGATCGACCCGGTAAATCCGGCCGCCCGCCTCGCCCTGCAGCACGCCATCGAACCACTTCTCGAGACCGTCGCGGCCGCTCGTGCCCTTCACCTTGAACGTGGTGAGATCCGCGCCGGGAAAATCCCCGGCCTCGACCTCGTCCTCCGGCCGCACGTACCCGAGCGTGTGCGCGGCCGCGGACGCGTAGGGGTAGGAGCGGGTGGGCGCGGCGTAGATCTGCAGGGGCGACGTGACCGGCAGCCGCTCGAGGAGCCGCGCGGTATCCGCATCGTCGAGACCATCGATCAGCGTGTAGGGGAGCAGGAGCTGGCGATCGAAGTGCCGGCGGAGGGCGCGGGCGTCGACCCGTTCCTCGCGCTGCAGGATCGCATTCACCTGGTCGAGGTAGCGCTGGACCAGGGTGACGCGGGAAATCTGCTCGAGCTGCGAATAATTGGGCACGTCCTTGTCGCCGGTGGCGCGGTAGTTGTTGCGAATCCGGATGTGCTCGCGGTGCAGTTGCGCCTTCAGCTCGTCGAGGTGCAGGAGCACGGAGAAACGGTGGTTGTTGCCGACGAGCAGGGTCCGGTTGCGATCGTAGATGTTGCCGCGCGGACCGGGAATCAGGATCCGGCGCTGGTTCTGCTGGCGTTCGGCGTCACTGTAGTGTCCGACCTTGGACAACTGCTGGTAACCGAGCCCGCCGGCGAGCGTGAGCAGGAGCGCGGCGAGGACGTAGTAAAAAAAGGCGATCCGCGGATTGTACCCCTTGTGCGACTCCACCAGGCCGCCGGTGTGCTCGGCGATGTGAGGTTCGTTGGCGGCCATGGGCGGAAAGGGTGGGCCGGGGCGTCCGGATCACGCCAGGGTCTCGCGCTCGACCCGCGCCAGCACGAGCGCGCGCGACTGCGCGGCGAAGAACCAGGGCGCGATCAGGGCGAGCAGGATCTGCGAGCAGACGAGATCGGCGATGAGCCGGGGCCACGCCGCCGCCGGGGCGGGGGAGCGGTGAATCTGGGTGAAGGAAAAAACCAGGAAAAGCCCGAGGTTGGCGAGCAGGGCGATGATGACACGGGACGTGGTGTCATCGCGCGGGACCCGGTCGCGGATATGAAACACGCCGGCATGCGCGGCGGCGAACAGGAGGGTGTGGGTGCCAAAGGAGGAGCCCGGCGCGTTGGCGTCGCAGATCAAGCCGCCGATGAGCGACGCCGCGAGGCCGCTGCGGAAGGGCTGGGCGAGCGCCGAATAGGCGATGTAGAGCGCGCCGACGAAGAGATAGACGCGCAGGCCGCCGAGCAGATGGTTCACCTCCGCCATGAGGGTCCACAGCAGGAGCAGCGTGAGCGAAAGAACGAGCGTGCGGCGCATCGGGCCTTCAGTTCGGATTGACCGAGACGAGGACGGTGACCTCGGTGAGGGCGCCGAGGCGCTCGTCGAGTTTGACTTCGCCCGACTGGAAGAGCCCGTCGACGCCCAGTTCGAGCCTCGTCATGGAACCGAGCGTGAGACCGGGCGGAAAGACGCCGCCCAGCCCGGAGGTGACGAGGCGCTTGGGATTGCCGCGGCTGGCGATGATGTCGAGCGGCACAAATTCGGCGACGCCGACCGGTGGGCCGAACGTCGGGTTGACGCCGCCCTGGAAGCTGACCGGGCGCGAGTCGCCCTCGACGACGCCGGCCAGGCGGACTTCCGGGCTGCTGATCAGCTCAACGACGGCGGTGAAGGCGTGAACCTCGGTGACCCGGCCGACGACACCGCCGCTGAAAATCACGGGCGCGCCGGGGGGAATGCCGAAATTCCGGCCCTTGCGGATCACGATGCGCTGCCACCAACCCGAGAAATCGCGGCGGGCAACGCGGGCGTGTTCGTAGCGATAATCCGTGAACGAAGGCAGCCGCAGCAGGCTCTCGAGCCGGGCGATTTCGGCCTGGAGCTCGCTGTTCTGCTGCACCGCGAATTCATAGGAGGCGTTGAGCCGGGCGAGATCGCGGCCGGCGACGATGAGCTCGCTGTTCGAGTGGAGCCGGAGCGCCCAGTATTCCTTCAGGTCGCGCGCGTAGGAGGCGGCGACGGTCATCGGGGCGGTGAGTTCGAAAAACGTGGCGCGGGCGAACGACTTCACCGCGACCGGAACCAGCAGCCAGCCCGCGACGACAAGGCCGAGGGCGAGAAAAGGATGGGATTGATCGAGGCGTCTGAAAGGCACGGTGCGCGCGCGGCGGCGCAGGAGGCGAGTGAAAGTGGCAAGTGCCGGGTGGGGCAAGCCCGCATCCAGCGGCAGGGTGGGCGACGTGAGGCCGGGTTTACGGGTTTGGACGCGACGCCAGTCATCGGGCGGGACAAGGTGAACGGACGACTGGCCCCGTCTACCGCTCAGGGCATCCGGCCTTTCGGGCGGCGGTCACGCCGCCCGACTCACGCGTTCTGCATCAACCAGGAGAGATCGTTGAGGACGGCCCCGGTCCCGTTCGCGACGGCGGAGAGTGGGTCTTCGGAAACCGTGACCGGCAGCCCGGTCTTCTCGCTGAGCAACCGGTCGATCCCCCGGATGAGCGCACCGCCACCGGCCATGACGAAACCGCGGTCGACCAGATCGGACGAAAGCTCGGGCGGGCATCGTTCCAGCGTCACGCGGACGGCGTCGACAATCGAGGCGATGGTGTCCGCGAGTGCCTCGCGGATTTCCTGCGAAGTGATGTGAATCGTCTTGGGCAGCCCGGCGACGGAATCGCGGCCCTTGACCTCCATCGTGAGCTCGTCGTCGAGCGGGTAGGCGGAGCCGACGCGGATCTTGATCTCTTCCGCGGTGCGTTCGCCGATGAGGAGGTTGTAGGCCCGCTTCATGTAATTGATGATCGCGGCGTCGAGCTCGTCGCCGGCGACGCGGATCGACTTCGAAAACACGATGCCGTTGAGCGAGATGATCGCGATCTCGGTGGTGCCGCCGCCGATGTCGACGATCATGTTGGCGGCGGGTTCGTCGATCGGGAGACCGACGCCTATCGCGGCCGCCATCGGCTCCGGGATGGTGATGACGTCGCGGGCGCCGGCGTGCATCGCAGACTCCTTCACCGCGCGTTTCTCGACCTCGGTGATGCCGGAGGGAATGGCGATCACGACCCGCGGCGGGGCGCGAAAGGCGCTGGCGGACACCTTGCGGATGAAATAGCGCAGCATTGCCTCGGTGACGTCGAAGTCGGCGATGACGCCGTCCTTCATCGGGCGGATGGCGGTGATGTTGCCCGGGGTGCGGCCGAGCATGCGTTTCGCTTCTTCGCCGACCGCGCGGACCTTGCGGCTCACCGTGTCAAGCGCGACGACGGACGGCTCGCGCAGAACGATGCCCTTGTCCTTGACGTAAACGAGTGTGTTGGCTGTGCCGAGATCGATGCCGATGTCGTTCGAGAAGTAGCCGAAAATATTCGCCATGATTGCGGGAGTAGCTGGCGTGTCCGCCGACGGAAACGAATCGGCGGGCGCAGGGGGTGTCAACGCGGGAAATACACCGGAGGGGAAAGTCTGTGCGCTTGACGCCTTGCGCCATTGGCCGCGTTTTTTGGGTCTCGCGGTTTATGCACGGCATCAACTTCATCCAAGATCTGGCGATCATCCTCCTTGTGGCGGGGGTGGTGGGATGGGTTTTTCAACGCTTCGGTCTGTCCGTGATTGTGGGATTCCTCGTGGCCGGGATGGTGGTGGGTCCGCATACCCCGCCGATCACACTCGTGGCGGACGTGGCGCGGATCGAGACGCTGGCGCAGATCGGGCTTGTTTTCCTGATGTTTGCCATCGGGCTTCAGCTCAGCCTGCGCAAACTGCGCCGGCTCGGACTGTCGCTGATGTTCGCGACCTTTGCCTCGGCAATCGTGGTGTATCATCTCTCGCGGCTGTTTGCCGTCGCGTGCGGCTGGGGTGCCCGCGAGGGACTTTTCCTCGCCGGCATGCTCATGGTGTCATCGTCGGCGATCATCAGCAAGATCCTGCAGGAGACGGGGACGAACCACGAACGGACGGGTCAGCTCGCGATGGGGGTGGCGGTGCTCGAAGACGTTGTCGCCGTGGTCATGTTGACCGTGCTCAACTCGATGATTCAGATTGGCCGGGGTGGCGGTGCGCGGGTGCCCGAGACGTTGCTGATGCTGAGTGCGTTTGTGGTCGTGGCCGGCATTGCGGGGCTGCTGCTGGTGCCGTGGATCCTCAAACGGATGAGCATCTCCGCGAACGATGAACTGCAGACGCTCGGCATCGCGGGACTGATGTTCGGGCTCGCGGTGCTGGCGCAAAGCGCGGGGTATTCGCTGGCGCTGGGGGCGTTCCTCTTGGGCACGATT
>JBIJCX010000500.1:0-5134 GCA_044344465.1 Opitutaceae bacterium | reverse complement strand
AGGCCTGGGCCGCGTTGGGCCAGAGATTGACGGGAAACTCGGCCTTGATGCGCAGGATATCGCCCCACTTCATCGCCCAGTAATCGGCGAACTCATCCCGCGCCAACAGCCGATCAATCAGGATCCGCCGCTTGTTCCGGAGGTCGGGATCGCGGATGAAGTCCCGGGCCTCCTGGGCGGTGGGCAGCGTGCCGATAACGTCCAGGTAGGCGCGCCGGACAAACACCCCATCCGAGCACAGGACGGGCTGGAGGCCCAGCTTCCCCAAGTTGGAAAACACGAGTTTGTCGAGCTGGCTCTCCGGAACGGGCAAGGTGGAGATTTCGAACACCTCGGACCCTGTTTCCGACGCTGTCGCGACGCCCGCTACCGTCAGCATGGCCGCCAGCGCAATCGCCCATGCTCTCTTCCTGGTTGCCGATGGCGATGCCAACCACCACGGCGGGGTCCGGGGCCACGTCGCCGGTTCACCGGAGACGCCCGATCGCCGGATGCATCCAATTTCACTTGGATGTCCGGCGTTGCGACAGAGGAGAAAAAAGGAAAAGCCCACGGTGTAAAAATCATCGTCAGGGCCACAAGGGGGACCGCTGATCGGGATTGAGACGGAGAACAGGGCGCCAGATTACGCGGTGCCTGAAGTCATTACTCTGCATTTCTTGCTCTTTGATCCGCGATGGCCCGGCACCGGGCCTCAGGGGGGGCTTTCCCCTCACCATGAGGGCCGCGGGTTCTGTGCATGATTGGCGCCGCGTCTCCATGCTATACACAGCGCCATACTTCCTGCGGATTTACCTTGGGTCTCGCCGCTCACGCGGCGGGCTACGCCTTGATTGTAGCCCTGCGCGTGAGCGCAGGGACGCCTTGATCCACAAACAATTCTGGCGCCAAGTATAGTATCGAACAACATGGTACCGTTTCGCGACGATTTTTCGCGACGCGTAGCCGCGTTGGAGCGAAGCGACAACGTGGTCTCACGTTCGGCCACGCTTTCGCCTTGGGCTCAAGCGCGGCTACGCCATTGGTTGCGGCCTCTGGCCGCGTTGGGCTAATATCCGGGGCCGAAGCAGGCGGACCGCCAATCGCCGCGGAATTCTTCCCGCCACTTTTCGCGCCTTGTTTCCCGCCGCGAGCGCTGATTATCGTCACCGCAACGGCAATCTCATGGTGAGGTTACCCGACTGGTTTTGAATCACTACCCTGCATGAACCCCAAATCGGATTCAGTCACGACCCCGGACTCCACTCGCCGGACCTTCCTGCGCCAGGCCACCGCCGCCACTGCGGCCGTCGCGGCGGTCAACCTGTTCAAGACGCCCGTCTATGGCCAGAGCCAGGCCCCCGCACCGGGACGCGTGATTGGCGCCAATGATCGCCTCGTGGTCGGCATCATCGGCCTGTCGCGCGGCATGGCCCACATCCCCGGCCATCTCGGCGTCAAGAATGTGGAAATCGGCTACGTCTGCGATGTGGACTCCGCCCGGCTCGCGCGCGGCAAGTCGGCGGTCGACGCCAAACAGCCGGCCCGCCCCGTCAAGGCCGTCGGCGACTTTCGCCGCATCCTTGAGGACAGGAGTGTGGACGCCATTTCCATCGCCACGCCGAACTACTGGCACGCCATCCAAGCCATCATGGGGTGTCAGGCCGGCAAACACGTCTACGTCGAAAAACCCGGCAGCCACAACCCGTTCGAGGCCGAGGCGCTCGTGGCCGCCGCCCTCAAGTCCAAGCGCACGGTCCAAATGGGCAACCAGCGCCGCAGTTACCCCAACCTCCGCGAAGGCATGCAGCGGTTACACGAGGGCGCGATCGGCAAGGTGCTGTATTCTCGCAGCTGGTATCGCGGCGCCCGCGGCGGCATCGGCATAGGCAAGCCCGCCGCGGTGCCGTCGACTCTCGATTGGAAACTGTGGCAGGGTCCGGCCCCGGAACGGCCCTTCAAGGACAACCTCGTGCACTACAACTGGCACTGGCACTGGCATTACGGCGGGGGCGAACTCGCCAACAATGGCATCCACCTGCTCGATCTCGCTCGCTGGGGCCTCGGCGTGGATTACCCGCAGCGGGTCACGTTTGTCGGCGCCCGGTACCATTTCGATGACGATCAGGAGACGCCGGACACCGGCTCGGTGGTCTTTGACTTCGGCGCCTCCGGCGCCAACTGGGACCTCAGCTCATGCCATGCCCGCAAGGCGGAGAAGGATCCCCTTGTCGCCTTTTACGGCGAAAAGGGCTCGATGTTGATCGGCATCGGGAACGAGTACAGCATCCATGGCCTGGACGGAAAGGAACTGGCGAAAGCATCCGGCCGGGCCGAGGATGTGCCTCATTTCAAGAACTTCGCGGACGCCATCCGCGAAGGGACACCGCTCAACTCCCCGATCGTCGAAGGCCAGAAGAGCACCATGCTCTGCCATCTGGGCAACATCGCTTATCGCACCGGTCGCGTGTTGAACATCGATCCCAAGACCGGCCGGATTGTGAAGGACGCGGACGCGATGAAGCTGTGGCAGCGCGAGTACCGCCCAGGCTGGGAGCCAAAGGTGTAGGCTCCTCGCTGTTTCCAGTGGGTCGCTGCCGGCGGCTGAGAGCCCCGACGGGGCGAAAAGTTGAAAGCCCAGGGCAACGCCCTGGGAAAAATTCACACAAGAATCCCAGCCCTGAAGGGGCGAAACCACATCCTGGTGTCGCCCCTTCAGGGCGAAACCATCCCCTTCATCCGATTCCCAGGGCGTTGCCCTGGCCTTTCGAAGATCGCCCCTTCGGGGCTTCGGACCACGGAGCCATCGACTCACTGAAAACAGCGAGGAACCATGTTACTTGAGAGATGACAACCCCGCGAAGCGCCGGAGGCACGGGGCACGCGTCACCGGTTGAGAGTTCAAGCAATCGGCGCCAGGGCGAGGCGTCACGTGCCTGCCCAACGTCATTGGCCGCTGAACTCCCCGGATCACGCTCTCGCCTCGAGGTGCCGGTCGAACCAGGCGAAGGCGTCATCCTGCATCTGCCGGTTGAAGGTGTGCGGCACGTCGTAAAACCGTCCGCTGAACTTGTCCTTCACTCCCGCGCGCTCGTATCCGGCCGCAATTTGTTCGAGGGACTCCTGCATGCCGGCCAGCGGGAACAGGCCGTCGCGCGAGCACTGCAACACCATCAGCGCCCGCGGCGCCGCCAGCGACGCCACGTCCGGCCAGTCCAGATGGCGGTGGATCGCCGGCAAAAAATGCACCCACGAATGCGTGTCGAGATGCGCGCGGACCATCGGGCGCACGGTCGACATGAACCCGGCGACACACCCGGCGCGGATGCGCGGATCCAAGGCCGAGAGAAACAGCGCCCGGTAACCGCCCATCGACACGCCCTCGCAGCCGATTCGATCGGGATCCACGTCCGGCCGGGTCACCAGATAATCCACCGTCCGCACATCGTCCCAGAAAACGATTCCCGGCCACGTGGCTCCCGCCAGAGTGAGACCCTTGACCAGGGTCGACTCCTTGGCCCGGCACCGCTGGTTGAGGGTCGCGACGTCGTCGACCGAATACCGCGAGCGATCCCAGCCCGACTTCAGGTCGGCATCCATCATGATTCTCCGCTCGCCGAACATGAACGCATCGATGCTGATGACCACGTAGCCGCGGCGGACGAGCGCGGTCGCCGTGGGCCGGCCCTCGTAGTTTTTCCCGTGGTAATCGACCATGGTCGGGTGGTTCGTCCCCAGGTCGATCACCTTCTCCTTGCCGAAAATAAACATGCCGCCATGCGAATGCAGATCCACGATGGCGGGAGCCCGACCGCGGAGGTTCTTGGGAGTCAATACATAGGCGGGAACCCGCATGCCCGGCGTGGTGGCGAAGGTGATTCGCTCCCGGATGTGATCGCCGCAGTCGACGCGCTCGAGCACCTCGGGCTGCGGATCCACGGGCTCGGGACGGTAGAGCAGCAACTCGAACAGCTTCGCGCGCGCTGCCGATTCAAACTCGGCGTGCGTACCAAACCGTCCGCCCAGGAACGAGTCGCCGTAGCGGTTGGCCTCGGCGAGCCGCTGCACCTCCGGCCACAGACTGCCGAGGTCGGCCCGGTTCAACGCGAGTTCGCGCCCTGGGTCAGCGGGCATCACCGCGGTCATTTCCGCCGCCGTGGCCGTCGCCGGCAGCGCGGTACTGAGGGCCGAAAGACTAAGCGTGGCCAGAAAATCGCGACGCGAGGAAGGCGGGGTGGCGGATGACATGGGATGATTGGCCGTGGTTTTTGGGGCGCTGACCGCACCAGGGCAACGGAATCCATCGCTTGCCCGCTCGCTTCCCTCCCCGCGCCCCGGGCGCAATCCGTGAAAAAAAACCGAATTGCCATTCGACTGCATTTCGCTCGCGACATTTGCCTGATTCACGCGCAGTCGTAGTCTTATATTAGCCATGTCGTCAGCCGCCTCGAGCCCAATCACCCTCCCGCCAACGCCGGCGAAGCTCGGTCGCCCCGTTGATTGGTCTGGAGCGCGGTTCACCGGGTTTCGCACCGCCCGGGCGCTTGCCGCCTGGCTAGGCGTGATCCCCTCGCTGCTGGCGGCGCCGAGCATCACCCGACTGACGCCTCCCAGCGGACTTTTCAGTTTTGGCGATCCCAATCCACCGATCATCGCCCGCTTCCTTCCGGGCCAACGCTTCGACCTCCAGGCCACCGCGCGCCCCGACGCCGGCGAAACCATTGCTACGATTGATTTCGCGATCAACGGCGTCCCTCTTGCCGGATCGGCCACGCTGGCTCCGGCCACGGCGCTGAATGTCGCGGGTGCAGCGGTTGGCACCCGCCGTGCGTTTAGCAAGACCACGCCCGGCGTCCACACCCTCACCGTCACCGTGACGCAATCCAACGGCCTCACGGCGCGTGCCATTGGCAATTTCGAAATCGTAGCCCTGACGTCACCCGCCGGTGCGGTCGTCAAGGCCAAGAACATCATCCTCCTCATCGGCGATGGCATGGGCACACCCGCCCGGACCGCCGCCCGCATCGTGGGCCGCGGTGTCTCCCAGGGCAAGGTGTTCACCCCGCTGGCCATGGACCGCTTTCCGATCACCGGCATGGTGCGGACCCACTCCCTCGATTCGATCGTGACCGACTCCTCCCCCGGAGCCGCCGCC
>JBIJCX010000499.1:0-5143 GCA_044344465.1 Opitutaceae bacterium | reverse complement strand
GTTCCTGCGCTACAATTCATCGTGCAAAACACATGGCTCGGCTACGACTTTGAAGTCGGTGATTGGGTCCAGCCGCACGGCAAAGGCAAGGTCACCGACATTCGATTTAGGTTCCGGAATGAGTTCAAAGGGTGGAAAAGCGACGAGAAAGCAATGGAGACCAACCGTCGCATTAACCGTGGCGCCAGTGAAGAGGAGATCCGCAATTTTTATGGCAAATGGGACGCAGAGCTCGAGATTTCCTTCCCGGGCGAGAAGGAGGGACTCTTCGAGGAGACGCGGTTTCTGGCCTATAGTCGGTTGAAGTTGCCGCACTCGGCGCCGGTCGAGGGGTATGTGCCGACCTGGCGTTACACGGCCAATAGCTATACGCCACGGACCGCCCGGGAGAACGTCGGCTTTTTTCTGCGCACCCGTGTAAAAATCGACGCGAACGGCAGAATCGTCTCGGCCAACTACGCCAAGGTCGTGGGAGATTTCTATCTGGTTCCCCAGGGTTCGCTCATGTTCAGCTACTACTTCAACCCCGTGCCCAATGATCGAAACCTGGAGTTCGATCCGAAACGGAACCTCTTTCCAGCGAACTTCCCCGGAGCGAATGTCGGGGACCCGTGACGCCCGCGGGCGATTATGTGTCGCCCGCGAAGGGCAATTCCGATCAACGGGTGCCGGCCAGAGATTCGTGCCTCGCGCTCCTGCTTCCGCGCGGTAAATTCCCGTCCGCCATGAAGCATGTTTCGCCGGTCCACTATTTGTTCGCGATGCTCCTGGCCGGCCAGATGACCTGGGCGGCCGCTCCGATCGTCGTCGATGTTTGGCCGGGGAAGACGCCGGGCGATGTCGGGATCAATGGGCAGGAGAAAAGCCGCATTCATGAGTCGCGCATTGTCGGCCCGACCAAGTTGATCACCAACGTTTCCAAACCGACTCTGACGATCTACCAACCGGCGCCCGAAAGAAACACCGGAACGGCGATGATCATTTGTCCAGGGGGCGGCTACTGGGATCTCTATTGGGAACTCGAGGGCGAGGAAGTGGCTTCGTGGCTGAACTCGCTGGGCATGACCGGCATCATTCTGAAGTACCGTGTGCCGCGGCGGCCGGGCGAGGTGCGGGGCGAACCACCCTTGGGACCGCAACTCGACGCCCAGCGCGCCGTGAGCATGATCCGCAGCCGGGCCGCCGAGTGGGGCATTAACCCGCGGCGTATCGGCATCGTCGGATTCTCCGCCGGTGGCCATCTCGCCTTCGCTACCGCCACCAATTTCTCGCACCGGACCTACGAACGGATCGACGCGATCGACGAGGTGAGCTGCCGGCCCGATTTTGCGGTGCTCTGCTACTCCGGTTTCCTGAAGGCGAAGGACAAGGACGAGATCTGGCCCGGCCTCCGCATTCCACCCGATACGCCTCCGATCCTGCTGGCCCACGCTTCCGATGACACCAGCAAAATCGGGGGCAGCGAACCGGACAACAGCGCGATTATGTATCTCGCCCTGAAGCGAGCCGGCATCCCCGTGGAGTTGCACATCTTTGCCAACGGCAACCACGACTTCGGCGTGCGTCCGAATGCAAAGCTCGCCTCGGGTTGGATGCAGCTTTGCGTCAACTGGCTGCGCAGTTTCGATCTGCTCACGGAGCGCCGGTAATTCCAAGTTGCATTCAAGATTGGACGAATACCGGGTTTTTGTAGTAGCTGGGGTGCCCTCTCGACCGAACCTCAACCCGCACATCGCGGCGGAAACTCCGACAACCATGAAACGAACCAACCTTGTTGCCCTGTTGCCCTGCTGGCTCGCCCTCGGGTTGGCGCCGAACCATCCGGCGCGAGCGGCGGAGGCCAGTCCGGCCTCCGCGTCCGCCCAGCAAGCCGGCAGTATTTCCGGCCGGGTGGGCAACGCCGCCACGCAATCCTACCTCGAGGGCGCCATGGTGGAGGTGGCCGGCACCAACCGGACCGTCACAACCGACCGTGAAGGCCGCTATCAACTCAGCGGTGTGCCGGCGGGCCAGGTGACCCTGATCGTAAGCTATACCGGTCTGGATCCGCAGCGACTTCCGGTGTCCGTGGGATCCGGGCAGAGGGCGGTTCTCGACGTGCAACTGACCTCGGAAATTTACAAATTGGATCCATTTACCGTGGCCGGTGAGCGCGAGGGCACGGCTTTGTCGGAGACACTGCAGCGGCAGGCTCCGAACGTGAAGGCAATCGTGTCTTCAGACACCTTCGGCAACGTGGCGGATGGGAACATCGGTGACATGCTGCAGCACATGGCCGGGATGACGGCCGACTACAACGGCCACGATGTCCGTCAGGTGAGCATCCGCGGCGTGGGCGCGGGGTTGAACTCCGTGACGATGGACGGCCAGCAGGTCGCCAGTTCGCAGTCTGCCGGTGCCGGGCGCGCCTTCGAGTTCGAACAGGCTTCCCTCGGCAATATCGAAACGATCGAGGTGACCAAGGCTCCGACTCCGGACATGGATGGCGCTTCGATCGGAGGCAGCGTGAATCTCGTGACCAAAAGTCCCTTCAACAGCGCAGCGGGCCGCGTGTTCAACTATACGCTCGGTTTTGTCACGCGGACCACGCACAAGACACATGGCTCGAACTGGAAGGAGCCGATCGAAGGATATGGTCCGTCGATGAACTTCAGTTACTCGGATGTGTTGGGCGGGAAGCGAAATATTGGCATCACGCTGACCGGCACCTTGCACAGCCAGCCGGGAGCGGGCGCCACGTCGATCCTGAGCTTCGAGCGCAAGAACGAGCCTGGCCCGGTCTATGCCTATTCGGCGCAGCGCCGGGTAGAGAATGCCACCCGATCCCGAATCGCAACCGGCGCGAAACTGGACTACAAATGGAGCGAGCGAACCACGGTCTCCGTCAATACGGTCTACAATTTCTTCCATGAGAACGTTGACACCCGATTGAGCAACCTCACGACCGCGCAGACCATTGCGACGGTGGATGCCAGCGGCAACCGCACCGGCGGGGGATTGATCAATCCGAATTTTGCCAATGGCATCACGCGCGTGTATGCGGACGCGGGTTCGTCCAATGCCATCAACGTCTCGACCAACGACAAATCAGGCCGGACCTATCTGATCGCCCCGGCGGTGCGGCATCGCTTCGATGGCCTGAACATCGATTACAGCGTGAGTTATTCGAGCGCGGCCACGTATTACGACATCTCCCACAACAACGACAAATACGACAACCGGCCCAAGGGAACGATCACGATGCGACTGCCCAACATCGGATGGACCGTCGATCGGACGAAGGATCCGATCTTTCCGACGATCACGCAGACGCAGGGTCCGAACATGTACGACCTGAACAACTATTCTGCGCTTCTGCTGACTCAGACCGACCAGCGCGGATTTGACACGGTCGTGGGCGGAAAGTTTGATCTTAGAAAGAATCTTACCGTGGCGCTGCCCACGTTCATTAAAACGGGGTTCAATTACCAGCAGCAGTCGCGCAAACTTTGGGCCGACAACCGGCGGTACAATTACACCGGCCCAGACGGAATTTTGAACACGGCCGACGACAACCGGGATCTGGGCCAGTTTACGGATACCACCGGCTACCACCGCCTGGATGAGAATAAATGGTATAAGGATCGCGGCGGGGTCCCGGTCTGGCCCAACCCTTACGGGATTGCCCGGCATCAAAAATTGTACCCGGAGTTGTGGAAGGAAGACATCGCCTTTGGCGCCCAGAACAAGCTCCAGAGCCTCCGCCTGGTCGATGAAAAGATCGCGGCCGCCTATGTCATGGGCAATGTCCGGATCGGTGGACTTTCGATTCTGAGTGGAGTGCGCATGGAGGATACGCGGGTCGCAGGCGAGGGCCCCTTGAATTACATTTCCCCGCTGGAAAAGGCGCGCCGGGCCGCCTGGGTGGGGACAGTGACAGACCCGGAGTTGCGACGTCGCGCCGAGGCGCAGTATGGTGGCCGGGCGACGAACAACGGCCAGTATCGCGTCGTCTTGCCCGGTGTGCATTTGAAATACGAACCGTTGCCGGGCCTGTTGACGAGGCTGAGTTGGTCGACGGGTCTTGGCCGTCCGGGTTTCGGATCGATCATCCCACAGGACACCGTCAACGATGACACGTTGAGAGTGGCGAAAAACAATCCCGACCTGAAGCCACAATACTCGAACAGCTATGACCTCACCGCAGAATACTATTTCAAGTCCCAGGGCGTGTTCTCGGTCGGCGTGTTCCGGAAGGACATCACCGACTATATTTACACCGACAGCAGCCAGATCATCGCGGCCGGTTCCGACAACGGCTTCGACGGGCAGTACGCGGGCTACGGTCTGACCACGCAGGCGAACGGTGGATCGGCCAAAATCGAGGGTATCGAGTTCAACTACCAGCGGCAGTTGAGTTTCCTGCCCGGGTGGGCGAAGGGCTTCGGCGTAAGCGCCAACTACACGTCGCTAAAAACCGAGGGCAACTATGGCGGCGCGGCCGTGTTGACGACCACCAGCCTGGCGGGCTTCTTGAGCAAGAGCGGCAACATCGGGCTCAGTTATCGCGGCTACGGCTTCGATCTGCGGGTGCTGGCGGTTCATCGCGGCGAGTACCTGAGCAGCAACTCGGCCACCCCGGCGTTGGTGCAGTACCAGAAGGCCAAGACCACGTGGGAATGGAAGTCGAGATACGCCGTTTCGAAACGGCTGAGCGTCTTCTTTGACGTGCAAAATGTCTTCTCCGCGGCGTTGGACCGGATTTTTGCCCTCTATCCTGACCGGGTAATCAACAACCGCACCTTTCCCGCAAAGTTCGTGGGCGGCATCACGGGTCGGTTTTGAGTGTAACGATGCCGTCAAAATCCGCCCGCGATGGAAATGATGTCCCTGCCCGTCGGGAGTAGGGCCGGCGCTCGCCGCCGGGCCGCCTTGGTTCCTTCACGGGAAGCCGCTCTGCCCGCAAGAGATGACATTCATCCTGAATTCTGCAGTTACCACTCTCTGGTGCTCGTAGCTACGAGCGCCAGCGAGTGGCTCGTCTGACGGAACGGCGGAATTTAATTTCACTTCACCATGATCACGCTGCATCCCCTTTTTGTCCGTTGCCTGACCTTCGCGACCCTGTCCTTCGCACCGCTGGGCACATTGCATGCGGCCGGGA
>JBIJCX010000498.1:0-5166 GCA_044344465.1 Opitutaceae bacterium | reverse complement strand
CCGAAGAAATCCTTCACGCTTTTGCGGAACACGCCGATGGAGCCAATGCCGTCCTTGAGCTGGTAGGACTCAAGCGAGAGGTCGTAACTGCGGGCGGTCCAGGGCCGGAGGCCGGTGTTGTTGACGGTGATGGTGGGATTGGCCACGTCGGGATCGGAGATGGTGGTGCCGGGGATGATGAAGTTGATGTTGGGGCGACCGAGCGTCTCGGCGTAGGCCGCGCGGAGCGTGAGATTTTCGGCGAGGCTGAACGATGCGTTGAGACTCGGATAGTAGCCGCTGTAAGTGCGGTCGGAGGTGGCGGCGCGTTCCTGGAACCGGAGTTTGCGCAGCGTGAGCGCGTCACCGGGAACGAAGACTCTCTGCCCGGCGGCGTTGCGGACAAAGGTCCCGTTGGCGTTGCGCTGATATTGCGCGTTGATGTCGTTGAGCGGGCCGGTGCCCTTGTCGGCGGTGCGTTCGTAGCGGACGCCGGCGACGATCCAGAGGCGGTTGTGGAACAGGCGGGTGTCGGCGCGCAGGTAGCCGGAGGAGATGGTCTCGCGAAGCTGGCGGGAGTTGTTGACGAAGTCCTGCCAGACTTGCGCCTCGTCGAGCACAAACCAGGACGGATTCGCCTTGTAGAGTGCGAACATCTTCTGGCCGCTGACCCAGCGAACTCTTTTGCCGAAGACGGTGGGCGAGTCGGCGATGAATGCGTCGTCGAACACATCGAAGCGGCTCGCGAGGCGCGAGGCGGCATCGGTGGCGCCGTTGGGGCGGAAGTTCCACGTCTTCGCGTAGCGGCGCTGATCGCTGAGGTAGGTGTCGACGGCGCCGCCGACCTTGAGCGAGACCGGGATCCCGAAGGAGAAGTCGCGCGCGACGTCGAGCCGGACGTTGTACTTGTGGGTGTTCCAGTCGGGCTGGTTGGTGGTGGGGTTGCCGAGGGTGTAGTTGCCGCCGTCGTAAACATCGACGGCCGCGCCGGCGCGCGTGGCGCTGTAGCGCGTGGGGATGGTGCCGCCGGATGCCGGGATGTCGTCGCCGCGGAGCACGACGCCGGCGAGCGTGGCGGGCGCGAGGTTGAACATGCCCTCGTCAATATCGAGGCGGTCGGAGGCGGAAACGGAGAACGCGCCCGCACCGTCGATGCGCCAGGTATCGCCGCGGTGGCGGTATTTGAGCGTGTAGTGCTTGGCCTCGGCGATGACGTCGACGTTCTCGCCGCTGCCGTTCATCGTGACAGTGCCGACGCCGGTGGCGGCGCCCTGCGTGAAGGTCGGGCCGCCGGTCGCGCCCGCACCATACCCGAACCCGAGCACGCTCCGCGTGATGTAGAGATCGTAGTCGCGATATTGCACGCTCGCCGCAAGCGAGTCGGTGGGGCTGATGCGCCAGTCGATGCCGACCTGGCCCTGGAGGGTCTTGAAGGTCTGGGCGAGGCTGTTCCATTGGCTGGTGGTCTGCACGAGCCGCACCTGATCCCAGGCGGGCGATTCGTCGGTATCCTTGGTGCCGGTCTCCATCGGCTTGAAGCGCCAGGTGCGTGAGCCGCCGATCGTGAACGCGAGATTGCGGTTGATGGGGTGGAGATAGCTGAAGTCGAACGACGGTTGGATGAAGTCCGGCGAGTTGGCGGCGTTGTGGTTGCGCGGGCCGCCGTCGAAGGTGAGGCCGTTGAGGTTGTGAAACATCGTGTAGGCGTTGAAGTTCAACTTCGGCGACTTCGCCTCGAAACCGTTGCGCGTGATCAGGTTGATCGAACCCCCGAGGCCGCTCGCGGACATGTCGGGTGTGGGGACCTTGGTGATCTCGACGCGCGAGACGTTGTTCATCGGCACCTCGCGCAGATCGAGCGAGCGGCTGTTGCCGCCGAAGGAGCCGGCCATCTCGCCGCCGTCAACCGTGACGCCGGTGTTGTTGCCCGGGAAGCCGCGGAGCGCGACCGTCGTGGGCTCGGAGCCCGAGGTGGCGATCGAGACGCCAGGGAGGAAAAGGAGGAACTCGCCGATGTTTTCACTGCCGCGATCGCCGAATTCGTCGATGGCGACGACGTTCTTGAGGTTGGGGGCGAGGCGCTGCTCGTTCATCGAGACGGCCTGCGCGCTCATCTCGCGATCCACGACGACGGTGAAGGCATCGAGCTTCACCAACTCGCCGGCCGCGGCGGCGCGCGCCGCGCGATCGAGCACCAGTTCGAACTCCCGTCGCACCGAGCCGCCCGCCGGCACGCTGACCGTGGCCCTTTGCGGTGCCATGCCGAGATAGGAGACACTGAGCCCAACGTCTCCGGCCGGCACGCCGGCGATCCGATACGCACCAGCCTCGTCGGTGATGACCTCGCGGCCGGAGCCTTCAAGCGTGACCCGCGCGTTGACGAGCGCGTTGCCGGTCGCGGCGTTGAACACCCGGCCCTCGATCACGCCGCCGGTAGCCTGGGCACGAAGCGAATCCGGCAAGAGCACAGCGACACACACCGCGAGCATCGCGAACGGGCGGAAAAAGCAGGAGGGCAATCATGGGATGATGGTGTTAACACTCGGAACGACAGTGGCAGGCCGTGCAAACGGCGCGCCGCACGGCGGCCGCGAGTAAAACAAAATGGAGTGGTGCTATTCTGTAACCTCACGCCCGGGAGCGCGATCTTGTTCGAACTCTCAGCCGTAACGAAGCAGCCCCAACCGCAAAAGGGCCTTTGCACCGGACAGGAAGAAACGTCGGACTTTGTAGCCCTGCGCGTGAGCGCAGGGACCTCCCTCTCTCCCGCCGTTCACGCGGCGGGCTACAACGAAGCTGATTCCTTGGAGTTGGATGGTGGGCCGGGCGCTCCGCGCGCGGCCGGGTCGAGGCTGGCTTCGCCCTCCGGTTCCGGCCTACGCCGGGCGGATGGTGCGCTTCTTGGGATCGTAAACCGTCTTGCGGCCCGTGTCGTAGGAAATCACCGCCATCAGCACCGCGATCGCGTGCTGGAAGCCGGCGTCGATCGAGGCGTGCGGGGTCTCGCCGCTGCGCATGCACTGGAGCCAGTTGAGGAAATGATCGGGGCGTTGGATCAGCTTCACGTCCTGCTTGCCGCGGATCTGGCCATCGCGCTTGGGGCCGCCCTCCGCGCTGTACGTGGGCGCATTCCAATTGTCGATGGAGAGCGTTCCCTTCGTGCCGAAGAATTTCCGCACGTTGCCCGAGCTGTTGCCGAAATTGTTCGAACTCGTGAGCATGAAACCCTCGGGATAGAGCCACGTGGCCTGCACGCAGTCCGGCACCGTGAACTTGTGCTCGTCGTTCCACGTCAACGAGCCGCCGATGCAGACGCAGGACGTCGGGATGCCGCAGTCCATGATGAAGTGCGCGGTGTCGAGGAAGTGCGCGCCCCACTGCGGGATCGGGCCCTGGCAAAAATCGTAGTACCCGTACCAGGCGCCATACTGATCGGCATCGAACGGCCGCATCTTGCGGTCGCCGAGGAATTCCTTCCAGTCGACGTCGGCCTCGGCCACGCCGCGGCCGAGATATTGGTACCAGTAGGGCTTCTCGCCGTTGCGGCCCTCCTCGATGCGCGAGATCTTGCCGAGCACGCCGCTCTTCATGACTTCACGCGCGCCGACGATCCCGGGAAAGCTGCGCAGTTGCGTGCCGACCTGGATGATGCTGCCCGCCTTCTGCGCGACCTTCGCGGCATCGTAGGCGCGGAGCAACTTGTCGAGCTCGGTCGCGAGCGGCTTCTCGACGTAGATGTGTTTACCGGCCTTGGCGGCGGCCTCGAGGTGGGTGGTGTGCTGGTGGTCGGGTGACGCAATCATCACGGCGTCGATGCCGTCCATCGCGAGGAGATCCCGATACGAGATGAACGCCTTCGCCTCGCGGCCGAACGCCTTCTTGATCGAGGCGTTGGTGCCGTCACGTGACTTCTTCCACGGGTCGGCGATGGCCACGACCTCGAAGTTAGTGGCGGCGAGATGCGGCAGGATGCCCTGCTCCAGGTGCGCGCCCTTACCGCGGCTGCCGCAGCCGATCTGGGCGATGCGGATGCGGGAGTTGGCGCCGATGGAACGGGTGCGCTCCGCGGCCGTGAGCGGCCGCGAGGTGCCGATGGCCGCGCCGAGCGCCAGGCCGGCGGAGGTCTTGATGAAGTCGCGTCGCGGAATCGACGACGTGGCGGAGGCGGACTGCGAAGCGTTGCTGGCAGGTTCGGTTTTCATGGTAGGAAGCGGTTGAGAGGAGACGCGGGGCGGTAAGAGTTATACTTGGAAGGTGTAATTCCAACTCTACAAAGCGTCATCGAATCTTGCACAAATCACGGAGCGCCGAGCTCCGCCGAGGCCGAATGGCCGTCGGATATCAAGCGGCCTCGACGGAGCTCGGCCCTCCGTGATCCGTCAAAAATCATGCCGTCGGGTATGGCTCTCAGCACGCGATGATCTTGTCCAGTTTCGCGGAGAGATGCGCAAACCATTCGGCATCCGTCTGCCCCGGCGGCCGATATTGCTCCGTGATCAGCCAGCCGGAATAGCCGGTGTCATCGAGCGCCGCCATCACGGCCGGCCAATCACTATCGCCATCGAACAGGTTGACCTGGAAGCCGGCACGCAGGCCTTTTTCGTCGCGCAGCTTCCGGCTGAACTCCTTGACGTGCACCTTGGCGATGCGGCGGCCAAGCGTGCGGATCCATTGCTCCGGCCAGCCGGTGTTGACGACATTGCCAACGTCGAAATGCCAACGGACCATCGGTGACTTGAACGAGTCGGCATAAGCCGCCGCCTCAAGCGGACTGAGCAGAAATTGGTTCCAGACATTCTCGATCGCAATCGCCACGCCCAGCGACTCCGCCAGCGGCACGGCCTTTTTGATTTCAACCACGGAACGCGCATAGGCGTCCGCATAGGAGACCTGCTTGGTCACAACCGCCGGCACCAACAGTACCGAGTTCGCCCCATAAGCCTTGGCGTCACGCAATCCCTGCAACAATCCTTCGAGCCCCGTCTGGCGCACGCTGGGATTGGGATCGGACAACGGCCGCGACCAATGCGTGGAGATCGTGACGCTCGCCATCTGCAGGCCGGTGGCGTCCTGCGCCGCGAGGATCTCCTTTTGATCCAGTCCGCCCGGTATCTCGATGCCCGCGAAGCCCGCGTCGCGCAGGAGCTGGAACCGCTCGCGGATGGTCTGCTTGTTCTTGGGGTCGGC
>JBIJCX010000551.1:0-4103 GCA_044344465.1 Opitutaceae bacterium | reverse complement strand
TTCCCCTGCCTTCGTGCATTGGTGGACCGACTTCGAGCGCATGACCAAGCCTGGCAACCGGACATTCTATCGGACCGGCAACAACGCCCATTGGCGGACCGATGCTGCCTGGCTCGCCGATCTGGCAAAAGCAAACCCGGGCGACTTCAGCCGCTACGGCTACCCATCCGGCCTGTGAGCACCGCCATCCACGCCGTCGACGAGGCCTGGTTCGAAACGACCGTGCACTGCTGGTGCGGCGGTCGCAGCGAGGTCGTCAGCCCTCATTCGACCCATTACCGCGTGTGTCCGCGCTGCGGGGCTCATTTCGCGTCGCGCCGCCTCAAGCCGGACTGCATCGCCAAGTTCTACAGCTACGAGGGCTACTGGCAGCAGCGCCAGCAGAGCAAATTGCACCCCACGCTTTGGGAGCGCCAGCAACTGCTCGAGGCCGACGGCCGCGTGCAATGCTGGATCGACGCCATCGAGCGCCACACCGGCGGCCAGCGCGGCACCGCGGTCGAGGTCGGCTGCGCCGAGGGCACCATGCTCCTCCACCTGCGCCAGCTCGGCTGGCAGACCGTTGGCATCGAGCCCGACGGGCAAACCGCCGAGGGCGTGAAGTCGCGCACCGGTCTCGACGTCCGCGCCGGCGTCTTTCCCGATGTCCCGGCGCCGGAGTGCGAACTCTTCATCGCCTGCGACGTGCTCGAGCATGTTCCGGACCCGCTGCGCTTCCTCGCCGCGGCGCGCGCCGCCCTCCGACCGGGCGGCTTGATTTTCGTCCAGTTGCCACTGATGGAAAAGGAACAACCCGATTTCGGCCACATGACCGAGAAGGTGTTCGATCCGCAGGAACACGTTTTCATCTACTCGCGCGAGGCAGTTGCCACGCTGCTCGAAACCGCGGAATTCGAAATCCTGGAGAACAACACCGCCTGGCGCCGCGCCCACGAGATCGTGATCGCGCGCCGCACGGAACGACCGTCACGCCCGCTCCGCCATCTCGCCAACCTGCCGCAGATGTTCTCGCGCGAGTGGACGGGATTCATCGACGAGCTCAACGCTTTCGCCGCGCCGCTCGGCCTGCGCCAGTTTACGAATTGGTCCAAGCTCTGGGAATACCCCTGGATCTGGCACCACGGCCTGAGCGCGATCGACTGGCGCGGCCAACGCGTCCTCGATCTCGGCTCCGAGCAATCGCCGTTTCCCTGGTGGCTCGCGACCAAGGGGGCGCACGTCACCCTGGTGGAAACCGGTCGCAACTGGATCGAGCAATGGGAGGCCGTCCGCACCGCGCTCGGCGGTGTCGCGGTCGACTGGCAAATCGTCGACTCGTGCCGGCTGCCATTTCCCCAGGAGACATTCGACGTCGTCACCAGCTTCTCGGTCATCGAACACCAAGACGACAAGACGCTCGCCGCCGCTGAAGTTGGCCGCGTGCTCAAGCCCGGCGGGCTCTTCGGCGTATCGTTCGATATTTGCGAACCGGACATGGGCATGACCTTTCCCGCGTGGAACGGTCGCGCGCTGACCATGCAGGAATTCGAGACCGCGATCTGGAACCAGCCCGCCTTCGCCCGCCGCGCCCCGCCCGACTGGAACCTCGAGGATATCGGACCGTTCTGGCGCTGGCACCGGCAAACTGCCGCGCACCACAACTACGTCACCGGTGCCGCCGTGCTGCAAAAGGACGCCGGGCGCAGCTGGTGGCGGAAATTCGTCGGGTAACCCACTGGGTTACTTTACCAATGAAAATCCGGGCGAATCATCGGCGCGCTCCCGTTTCCCGGCACGAAGTGCCGGTTGAGGATTTTGTCGGCGCGGCCCGTACGCACGCGTGGGTTTTTCCAACTACTTCCTCGGGCCATGCTGCCGGCCCGACAAAATCCTCATGAGGCTGCTGTTTTCCAAGCCGGACTCGCTCGGCGATCAGCTCATCGCCGCCGGCCCGATCCAGGCGCTGCGACGGCTGCAGCCCGACTGGCGCATCGTTTGGCACGTGCATAGTGGCATGGAGGCGATCGCGCCGCTGATCGGCGCCGAGGTGTTCACCCCGCAGACCGGAGCCGCGCCGGAAGCCGAAGCCGCGCGCCTCGCCGCGACCACGGCCCCGCTCATTCTGCTGCCGTTCCCGCTCTCGTCGTACGAAACATGGACCGCCGACATCCGCCGGCGCATCACCTGGTGGGCCGCGTTTATTCGCGCCACCGCTTGGGACGCAACCGTGCTCGGCCTGGTCAACCGCACCTGGGTCGGCGATTTCACCGTCGCACTCGCGTCCGCGCCGAACCGCATCGGCTTCGCGGCCAATTCCGCCCGGCAACCGTTCGTCAATGAAGCGCAGATCCAGGCCGGCGTCGACGCGCCCAATTTCACCGCCACGCTCGCGCCCTCGTTTCGCACCGCCGAGGCCGCGCAATTGCGCGACCTTCTCGCCCTCCTCGAACCGCGGCTCCGCGACCTCGAGCCCGCGCCCGTCTGGCGGCCAGACACGGCCTGGACGCCGTCCGCGGGAACGACCGGTCAGCCGCGGGTGCTCATCGCGCCCGGCGTTGGCGGCGACGCGCGCCGCGCCTGGGGCGCGCACAACCTGCTGCGCGTCGCCGATGGTCTGCGCGCTTACCGCGCCAGCATCACGTGGCTCGAAGGTCCCGGCGACCACGCCTACCTCGAAGGCGTGCCCGACGACGCGGCCAACTCGCGGCTTCTTTTCGGCGCCGACGAACTCTCCCAACTTGCCTCGGCGCTGCATCACGCCGACCTGCTGATCTGCCACGATACGGCCTACGTCCATCTCGCGGCCGGGCTCGGCGTGCCGACCTTGGCAATCTACGGCGCCGGTCAACACGGCCGCTTCCATCCCACGGGCGGCCGGATCAAGATCCTGCAAAGCCAGATCGCCTGCGCCGGCTGCCAGTGGCACTGCCTTTGGGATCGGCTGGTCTGCGTCGCCGACGTCCCGGTGGACACCGTGTTGGCCGCCGCGGTGCAGATGCTGGCCGGCGCCGCGGCGCCCGTTGCCGCCCGTCTCGCCACGCCGCTCGCCAGCGCCGACGCGGGTGAAGCGGTCGCCGTTCGCGATCGGCTGCAAGCCGAGGTGTTGATGCTGAATGCGGACCGCTTTGCGCGACTTCAGATCATCCACAACCTGATCATCCCCGCGGCCGAGCCTGCGCCGGCAGCGCCGCCGCCCGCCGCAGCACCACCGCCGCCACCCCCGGAGCCGCGCATCTCGGTGATCATTCCGATGGGCCGCCCGGAGCGGGTCGCGCCCACCCTCGCTTCCCTGGCGGCGCAGCAGCGTGTGCCCGCGAACTGGGAGATCATCGTGGTCGGCGTCGAGGCGCAGACCGTCGCGCGGACCTGTCCGCATCTGCCAATCGTTCCAGTCGTGCTCGCCGCCAACCAGCTTCCGCCACGCACGCGTTGCCTCGGCGTCGAGCGCGCCACCGGTGAGTGGTTCCTCTTCGTCGATGACGATGTCGAACTCGCACCCGATCTGTGCGCGCGCTTTCTGGAACTGCTCGCGACCAAGGCGTTCGCGGCCGATGCGCCTTCTCCCGTTGGCGCCATCGGCTTTCGACTGCCGGGAAAGAGCGGTCGCTTCTTCGAAGGTCTGACTGACATCTCCAACTTCTGGGCCCAACAACACGGCACCGCGGAGGATCGCGACTGGCTCTACAGCGCCTCGTTCTTGGTGCGCGCCGAGGCCTATCGCCGCAGCGGCGGTTTCAATCCGGACCTCCCCAATGGCGAGGATGTCGATCTCACCCGCCGGATTGTCGCCGCGGGTTACCGGCTCCGTTACGAACCGGCGCTCGTCGCCCGGCACGACCACCGGCGCGACACGCTCACCTCGATGTGGGGCTATTTCTGGCGCAATGGAAATGCCGCCCGTTACTTTTTTGCCGGCCACGGCGGCGCCTGCCCCTTCAGCGTGAAGACAGTGTGGCTGAAGTCGTGGAGCGATCTGCGCATGAACCTCGATTATCAGCGGGCGCGCCAGGTTTCGCTCGGACTGCGGACGCCGTGGGTGTGGCTGAACTACCTGATCGTCGAGGCCTCGCTCGACTGGCACTGGCAGGAATACCTGCATGAGAGCCGCCGCTACCGCGAATTGC
>JBIJCX010000497.1:0-5177 GCA_044344465.1 Opitutaceae bacterium | reverse complement strand
ATGGTGAATTGCTCGGCCGCCGGAGCGTTGATTTTGCCAAATCCGAGGATCGCGAGCCGGCGCTGCTGCGGCAGAGGCGCCTGCTCGCGGGCGAGGTTCTGGAACCCGAGCGCGAATACCGAATCAACCGGGCGGACAACCGGGAAGTCTGGCTCAAGCTGACGGGGGTGCCGATCACCTGGGAGGGCCAACCGGCCACGCTTAATTTCGCCATCGATGTCACTGAATCCCGCCGGGCGGAGCTGGCCCGGCAAGAGGCTGCCGGTCGGCTGCAAAAGATCGCCCACCGGGTGCCCGGTTTCGTTTATCAGTACCGCCTGCGCCCGGACGGCACGGCGTGTTTTCCCTATGTGAGCGATGGCATTGAGTCGATTTTTCAGGTGAGCGCGGCGGAGGTCGAGGCGGACGCGACCAAGTTCTTGTCTCGCATCCATCCCGACGACGTCCCGGCGGTCGTCGCGAGCATCAGGCAGTCCGCCCGGGACCTGAGCGTCTGGCGATGCGAATTCCGGGTGCGGTTCCCAGATGGCGGCGTGCGCTGGCTGGCTGGCAACTCCTCGTCGGAACCAGAAGCGGACGGTTCGGTGCTCTGGCACGGTTACATTGGTGATGTCACCGATCGCAAGAAGGCGGACGAAGCGATCCACCGCTCGCTGCGGGAGAAGGAGGCGCTGTTGAAGGAGGTGCACCACCGGGTGAAGAACAACCTGCAGGTGATCACGAGCCTCTTGCGCATGGAGGCCAGGCGGAGCGATCACGTCCTGACCAAGGCCGTGCTGCAGGAAATGCAGGGGCGCATCCGGTCCATGGCCTTGTTGCACGAGACGCTCTATCGGGCCGGGAATTTTGCTCGGGTGGAGCTTGCCGGCTACGTGAAGCAGCTGGCCACGCAGTTATTCCGGGCCCAGAACGCCACGACGGGCGCGGTGCAGCTGGTGCTGGAACTGACGGCGGTCGAGGTGGAGATCGATCAGGCGATCCCGTGCGGCCTGCTCGTGAACGAGCTGGCGACCAACGCGCTCAAGCACGCCTTTCCCAACGGCGCCCGGGGCGAGGTGCGAATCGCGTTGCACCGGGAGGCGGACGGCCGGGTGCGGCTGCAGGTGAGCGACACCGGGGTGGGACTGCCGGCGGGTTTCGATTACACGCACTGCACGTCGCTGGGCCTGCAGTTGGTGTCGGATCTGGCCAGGCAATTGCAGGGCCGGCTGGAGGTCGGCCCCGGCGCGAGTTTCACCGTCACGTTTACCCCCATTGCCAGTGCCGAGGCCATGCCGGCCCAAGCCACGACGGGGCCGTAACCGATATTCTCATCCGCCATGGCCGACATCGCCCCAGAAATTAGGATGAACCAGTCCGACACCGGATGGCACGGCGGCGACGAAGCGCCACCCTCCGAGAGTCCCAATCGGGAGGCAAAAAAATGGAGGGCAAAAAAATTAGGGGCAAAGAATGGGATCGGGCCCAGGTGGTTTCCATTTTTTACCCAGCATCTTTTTGCCAACCTCCGTGGCGGCGACGAAGCGCCGCCCTCCGGGGTGTCCCAATCGGGAGCAAAAAAATGGGGGCAAAAAAATGGGAGGCAAAGAATGGGATCGGGCCCAGGCGGTTTTTATTTTTTACCCTGCATCTTTTTGCCCACAAGGGTCGCTCTGCCGCACCGGGCCGGCCGTCCAATCCATGGGCCCACGGAACACACGGAACACACGGAAGCGGGCGGATTCTCACGCCGAGGGGCGGACCCGCGGAGATCAATGCGAATTCCTCCGCGGCTCCGCGCCTCCGCGTGAGCGGTTTTCCCGGATTGAGGTTTGCCGTGGTGCGGCCTCCTTTTCCCGCGCGCTTCGCCCTTGTTGGTCTGGGGATTGGGGATACCTCAGAGGGTGCCGCTTTGTCGGCACCGGGATTGAGCCAGCACCGAGTCCGTTGAACCCATGAGCACAAAAAAAACGTCCACGCCTCAGACTGCGCTGAGCCCCGCCGCCACCCGCGCGTTGGTGCACAACCTGCAGGTGCATCAGACCGAGTTGGAAGCGCAGAACGAGGAACTGCACCGGGTCCGCAGCGAGCTCGAGGCGGCGCGGGCGCGCTATTTCGACCTCTACGACGTCGCGCCAGTGGGCTACTGCACCCTCGGGAGTTCGGGACTGATCATCGAGGCCAACCTCACCCTCTCCACCCTGCTGGGCGTGGCCCGCGGCGCACTGACCCGACAACCGTTTTCCCGCTTCGTTTCGAGCGAAGACCGGAACCTCTTTTGCCGGTTGCAAAAAAGGTTGCTGGCGTCCCCTCCAGCGGTGGTCGCCGGCGCCCCTGTTCGTCCAACCCCTGGCGGTCCGATCGGGCAGGCCATCGACTCGTCGCCCTGCGAGTTGCGGCTGGTGCGGAGCGACGGCTCGCCTTTCTGGGCCGAGCTGATTGCCACCTCGGTCCCGGGTGAGAACGGAGAGGCGGAGCTGCGCATGGTTTTGGCCGGCATCAACGAGCGCAAGCGGGTGGAGGCTGCGCTCGTGGCGAGCGAGGAAAACTATCGCCTGCTCTTCGCGGGCATGTTGGACGGCTTTGCGCTGCACGAGATTATCTGCGACGCCGCCGGCCGCCCGATCGACTACCGGTTTCTCTCCGTCAATCCCGCCTTCGAACGACTCACGGGCCTGCGCGCGGCGGATGCCATCGGCCGGACCGTGCTCGAAATTTTGCCCGGCACCGAGTCCAAATGGATCGAGCGCTATGGTCGCGTCGCCCTCACCGGCGAGGGCGTGGAATTTGAGGAATACAGCGCCGCCTTGGATCGGTATTTCGAAGTCGCGGCCTTCCGGCCCCGCCCCGGCCAGTTTGCCACGGTCTTCATCGACATCACCGCGAGCAAGCGCGCAGAACAGGGCCTCCAGTTATCCTTGCGCGAGAAGGAGGCGCTGCTGAAAGAGGTGCACCACCGGGTGAAGAACAACCTCCAGGTGATCCTCAGCCTCCTGCGGATGGAGGGCCGGCGCAGCGCACAGCCCGATACCCGGTCCGCCCTCGGCGAGATGCAGGGCCGCATCCGCTCGATGGCGCTGTTGCACGAGGCGCTCTTCCGTTCCGGCACCTTTGCCTCGGTGGATTTGGGGGGCTACCTGAGGGAACTCGCCAAGCACTCATTCCGCGCGCTGGGCACCACGGAGGGTTTGATCCGGCTCCAGTTGGAGTTGAGCTCGGTCGAGGTCGAGATGGACCAGGCTCTGCCCTGCGGCCTCCTCGTCAACGAGCTTGTCACCAACGCCCTCAAGCACGGTTTTCCGGACGGACGCACGGGCGAGGTCCGCTTGGAATTGCAGCCCGGGTCCGACAGCCGGCAATGGCGGCTGCGCGTGAGCGACAATGGCGTCGGCCTGCCGGACGACTTCGAAATCCGCCGGAGCCAGCGGCTCGGCCTGCAACTCGTGTCCGACCTGGCGAAACAGTTGGGGGGCACGCTGGAGATCGGTCCGGCGCCAGCCGCGGCGTTCACCATCACCTTCAGCCCCGTCGCCAGTACCGAGGCCGTGCCGGCCCAAGACGCGACGGGGCGGTAACCGATGTTCGCCATGGCCACCACCAAAGAAATTCAGATGAACCAGCCCGACACCGGATGGCACGGCGGCGACGAAGCGCCGCCCTCCGAGAGTCCCAATCGGGAGGCAAAAAAATGGAGGGTGAAAGATGGGGTCGGGCACAGGCTGTTTTCATTTTTTACCCCGCATCTTTTTGCCAACCTTGGTGGCGGCGACGAAGCGCAACCCTCCGGAGTAGGGGCTCGTACCGTCTCGAAGGGGGCCGCTTTGTCGTAAGAATGCAGTTGCGAGCTGAAAGTTCAGAGCTGAGCGACCGATCTGCAGAGCTGAAACCCGCGCCAGCACGCCTGGAAATGAAATTCGTCTTTTGGTTTTGCGCTCAACTCTCAGCCCTCAGCGCTCACCTGCATTCATACCGAGCCAGACCCTCACCCCTCTATGTCCAACCCCAATTCCATCCATGCACCTGCCACTGAACCCGTCCGAGATTCTCGTCGTTGAAGACGAGGCCATCGTTGCCCGCGACATCCAGCAGCAACTCACCGGTCTGGGCTACGTGCCGGTGGGCCACGCCACGACCGCCGAGCAGGCCATCCTGCTTGCGGATTCCCTGCAGCCGGACCTCGTGTTGATGGATATCCGGCTGGCCGGGCCGATGGACGGCGTCGCGGCCGCCGACGCGATCTGCGCGCGGCGCGACGTGCCCATCGTGTTTATCACCGCCTTTGCCGACGGCGGGCTCCGCACCCGCGTCGGGTCATCCGGGCATTTTCTGCTGAAACCCTTCGACGAACTGGAACTGGGCGCCGTCCTCGCCGCGATCCTCGGTCGATCCTCTCCGTCTTGAAAATGTTCCTCCAACCCCAGGTGCCGTCCTCGCCCACCGCGTTCGCTGCTTGAGCACCTTCCGACCATGTCGCTGAGTCTCACATTCCCGCGCTCGCTCCGCACCAAGGTGACCCTTTTCACGCTGGCGATCCTTGTCGTCAGCATCTGCTCGCTGATCGTCTTCGCCCGTCGGATCCTGCGCAAAGACCTGCAGCACCTGTTGGGCCAGCAGCAGTCTTCGACCGTGGCACTCATCGCCAAGGAGATCGACGGCCAGTTGCGCGACCGCCTCGCCCTCCTGGAGGGAGCGACCGTCGGCCTGTCTCCGGTCATGGTGCGCGATCCCGCCCTGGCGCAGGCCTTCCTCGCCCAGCGACCCAGGCTGCCGGACCTGTTCAATGGCGGCGCCCTCATCGTGAATGAGGAGGGCACGGCGGTGGCCGAGGTGCGGCCCTCGGCGGGCAGGATCGGACTCAATTTCGCGGAGGTTGATGTTGTCGCCTCCGTCCTCGGCCAGGGCCGGGCGGTCATCGGCCGGCCCGTCATCGGCGGCAGATTGACGACGCCGGTTTTCGGCATGGCGGCCCCCATTCGCGATCCCGCGGGGAAAGTGATCGGGGGCTTGCTGGGCCTGACCGATGTGAGCAAACCCAACTTCCTCGATCGCCTCGCCGGCGGTCGCCATGGCCAGAGCGGTTACTTTCTGGTCGAAGAACCGCAGGGCCGGTTGACCATCACCGGCACCGACAAGAGCCGGGTAATGCAACATCTCCCCGGACCCGGACGCAGCGCGCTGATCGATCGGCACCTGCAGGG
>JBIJCX010000170.1:0-17123 GCA_044344465.1 Opitutaceae bacterium | reverse complement strand
GTCCCGGTGCCCGCATGTCTGGCACGCACGATTGCGTTTCGAATGCGGGCACGAGGACGTGCCCGCCCACCACTGACACCAGTTGCCAGAAACTGAGATGCGCGAACGCCCGCACCGGACCGCGAAGAATCCAGTTCCCTCGGCCGCGGTTTCCATCCACAAATCCGAATCGCACCATGGAATTGAACCTCAAGAATCATGTGGTCGTCGTCACCGGTGGGGCCAGCGGCATCGGCCGGGCCGTGGCCGAACTCTTTGCGGCCGAGGGCGGCAAGGTCGCGCTCTGGGATCTTGCCCCGAACAGTGCCGTCCTGGCGGCCGAGCTTGGCGCCGGCCGCGGCGTGCCGACCCTGGGTTGCCAGGTGGATGTGACCCGCCTGGAGACCTTGACCGCGGCGCGGGCGGCAACCGAAGAGCAACTCGGACCGATTGACCACGTCGTGCACGCCGCCGCCATTGGATCCGGCAAATTCGGCTTTCCCTTCACCAATCTGGTTCCGGCGGACTGGGCACGCGTGCTCGAGGTAAACATCATGGGCATGACGAACGTCGCGCACATCCTGGCGCCCGGACTGGTGGCGCGCAAAAGGGGCACGATGGTGTTTCTCGCCTCGGTGGCGGGCCAGATCGGCTCGCAAACCGATCCGCCGTACAGCGCAGCGAAGGCGGCCAACATCAATTTCGCGCAATGCCTGGCCAAGGATCTCGCACCCCACGGCGTGCGGGTGAACACGGTGTGCCCGGGCATGGTGAAGACGCCGCTCAATGAATCGGTCTGGCGCGCGTGGCACGATCGCCAGCCGGCCGGCCAGGCCCGAAGCTACGACGAATGGGCGGGCGAGAAAATACGCACCCTGCTCCCGTTGGGCCGGTGGCAGTCCCCCGCGGACATCGCGAACATGGTTGTCTTTCTCTCCTCCGACCGCGCCGCCCAGATGACCGGCCAGACAATCAATGTCGACGGCGGCTTCGTCATGCACAGCTAACGAGGCGCGGCTTTAAGCCGTTCTACTCGTTGAGACCACCGATAACCTGAAGTCAGCGAGCACTGTGGCGGCGAGCGCCTCGTTAGCCAGGTCCGCTGCGCGGACCGGTGCAACGGACATGCGTGCCCGCTGGCGGTGTGCTGAATTCTTCGGGATCATTCACGATTGCATCGAACTTGGCCGTAGCGCGGCGCTTCAGCCCGCGCTCGAAATCCCCGGGTTTTCGCGGCGCAGGCTGAAGCTCCGCGCTACCGATGACGGTCGTACGGTCTGTGGTTGTGGCCGCCGCCGTGGGCCGCGTTGCACTTGGAGGCGGATCGAGGTATGAGTGTGCCGGTGCGCGCGAGGGCGACTCTGCCGGGCGCGGGAAAAACTCAGCTAAAAGGCGCGAAATGAAATATCTCGAATACAAAATCGTGCAGGAAGTGAGCATCGAACGCTTCGACGCTGCCATCAACGGGTTGCTCCGCCAGGGCTGGGAGCCACACGGCAGCCTGATCATCCTCCCACGGCACGATCAGGAAATCGCCGACGGCCTTTTTCAGGCGATGGTAATGGTTCAGCGCGATTGATCCGGACGGCTTACCAGTCGTAGAGGGCGCGCATCTCGGCATCGGTGTGCCGCAAGCGCAGCGCCAGCGTGCGGGCCAACCGGGCAAACACCTTGACGCCAAGCACGGGCTCGCGCCGGGAAACCTCGTCAAACCGCTTGCGCGAAATCACGAACAGATCGGTGGCCGTCGTGGCCACGGCATTCGCGGACCGGGTGCTGGCGTCGAGGAACGCCATTTCGCCGAAAAAATTCCCCCGGCCGAAGGAAGCGAGGTTGTGATAGTTGCCATCCTTGAGCGGCAGCACGATCCGGACAATTCCCCGGCGGATGAGGAACAGTTCGTCCGACGTCTCCCCGCTCTTGAAAATCGGGGCACCGACCGGGAAGGATCGTTCCTCGATGCAGGCGGCCATCGCCGCGAGGGTCTTGTCCGCGGAGAACTCCCGCAGCAGGTCGAACTCCGCCAATGCCAGCGGCGCCTCGCCACTCTCGGATGCCGGTCGTTCCTCGGCGAGGACCCGATCCTCCACCCATTGCAGCGCGTCATCGAGGGTGTCGAATTTGCGCACGTTGGATTTGGCCTGCATCACGCCAACGTGAGTGAAGTAGGCCTCCAGATTCTGCCCGCTGGGCAGGCTGGCCGGGAGACGGCTGAAAATCAGGAAGCCGTCCCGGTCGGCCAGCATGGCCTCGAAATGCTCGAGCATGTGCGCCGCGGTGAAATCCACCGAACGCACGCGCCGCAGATCGAGGATCAGATACCGGCACCGCTTCAAGTCGGGCTCGAGTTCATTGAACAGCTGATCGGTCGTGCCGAAGAACAGGCTGCCCTGCAATTCGCAGACAGTCGTCTGCGCGCCGTGACGCTGGAGCACGGCTTGCTCTGACGGAAGCCGGTGCTGCTTGGAGGAAATCTGCTCGCCGGTCACCTTCCGGCGGATGACTGAACCCTGGATTTGTTCGCGGAGGAACAGGACGATGGCCAGGGCCACGCCGGCACCGGAGGCCGCGATCAGGTTGGAACTCACCGCGACAATGATGACCGTGGCGATCACGCAGAAATCGAGCACGGTCGATTTCTGGCGCAGGAGCTGAAAGCTGCCCCAGTCAAACATGCGCACGGCGACCACGAGCAGGATGCCGGCGAGCGCGGCGACCGGCACCCAGGCGATCCAGCGCCCGAAGACCAGGAAGGCCACCACCACGAACGCGCCTTGCAGCATGCCGGACAGACGCGTGCGCCCGCCGCTCTCGAGATTGACCAGCGTCGCGCCCATGGTGCCCGCCCCGGGCATTCCGCCGATCACGGCCGAGGCGATGTTTCCGGTGCCCTGCCCGATCAGCGTCCGGTTGGAATTGTGGCGGCCGCGCGTCAGGGCATCGACCACCACGCAGGTTTTCAAGGTGTCGACCGACAGCAGTACCGAGAGCGTCAGCGCCGGGACCACCAGCGCGCGATAATCCGCGAGCTTCATTCCGCCGATCGCTTCCCAGGGGCCGGAGAGGCCGGCCAGAATCGAACCGATGCTGCCGCCCACAGGCCCGATCACGAACTTGTTGTGATCGAGTTGGAGCAGTTCCGGGCGGCCTTGCGCCACGAGAAAGTATGCGGCGACACCGGCAACGAGGCCGATGATGGGCGCGGGCACCCGCCGGGTTAATTTGGGCGCCAGCAGCACGCCCACGATCGTCGTGGCGCCCACGATCACGGCCGGCCATTGCCAGAGATCGGGCGAGATGATCGCCGGTCCGAGGGCGACCCCCTTGGCCAATCCGAGAAACTTCGGCAGCTGTCCAAGAAAAATGATCACGCCCACCGCGCTGAGATAACCGGAGACGACCGGATACGGGATGAATTTGATCAACCGCCCCCCGCCGATCAGGCCGTACGCGGTCTGCAAGACGCCCGAAAGCAAGGCTACCACCATGAGCACCACGATGATCCGCTCGGGTGCAGCCGGGCCGTGGGCCCCGCCGAGCCAGTCGCCAATCAGCGCCGCCAGCACCGCCGCCGCGGGCGCACACGGGGCGGAAATCAGCCGGGGCGATCCCCCGACGGCAGAGGCGATTAGACCCAGCACGATCGCGCCCATGATCCCGGCGCGGACGCCGAGTGCGATGTAGTCCGTGCCCAACAGCGCGTACACCGCCACCCCATAGGCGATCGATGACGGCAGCGCGACCAGCATGGAGGCAAACCCACCCCACACGTCGCCGACCCAGCCACCCACCGGCGAAGTCGCGGGCACAGGTCGGTTGGAAGCCATGGGGAAAACAGTTGCGACGGCCGCGACGGTGAAGTCGCGCCGGGGCACTCAGAGCGCCGCTTCGAGCGTTTCGACGATTTTCTTCAGAATCTGGACCCGCGCAAATTTCTTGTCGTTGGCGGCCACCAGCGTCCAGCGGGCAAACTCCGTGCTGCAACGGGCCACCATGTCGTCCACGGCACCCTGATACGCGTCCCATTTCTCGCGGTTCCGCCAGTCCTCCTCGGTAATCTTGTATTGTTTGTAGTCGATCCGCTGCCGCTCCTTGAAGCGACGCAGCTGCTCCTCGCGGCTGATGTGCAGCCAGAACTTGTTGACGACGATGCCGTGTTCGCAGAGCTGCTCCTCAAAGTCGTTGATCTCGTGGAAAGCGCGGTTCCATGCGGACTCATGGGCAAAGCCCTCGACCCGCTCCACCAGCACGCGGCCATACCAGGAACGGTCGAAGATCGTCGTGTAGCCGGCGCGCGGCAGATGCCGCCAGAAGCGCCAGAGATAATGCTGGGCCCGCTCCTCCTCGGTGGGGGCGGCGATTCCCACGACCCGATAAAGCCGCGGATCGATCGCCTGGGTCACCCGCCGGATGGCGCTGCCTTTGCCGGCGGCGTCCCACCCCTCGAACACCATCACCATCGAACGCTTCTTTTCACGCGCGGCCCAGGCGAGCCGGCTCAGCTTCGCCTGCAGCTCCTCGAGCTCCCGGTCGTACTGATCCTCCGTCAGCCGCTGCTTGAGATCCACGTGGGCGAGGATCGAACCGTTCTTTTTCGCCCCCGACCTCCTGGCGGCCGGCAGGACCAGACTCAGCGCCGGAGGGATGGCCCCCGCCCGGGCCGGGGATTCCACGACCCCCGCCTTTAGCCGCTGGGTGATCGCCGCGAGCAGCGTCCGGCCGATCGTGAGTTCCCGGTGACGGCGATCGGCGGCCTCAATCACATGCCAGGGAGCGAGCCCGGTGTCGGTGTGCCGGAGCGCGCGTTCGGAGATCCGCGTGAAGCGGTTGTACAGCTTGAAATGTTTCCTGTCCTCCGGTCCCAATCGCCCGATCTTCTCGAGTTTTTCGAGCGCTTTCTTCTGCGTCTTCTTGGAAAGATGCAGCCAGAGTTTCACGATCAGCGCGCCGTCATCGGCGAGCATTTTCTCGAGGGCCACGATGCGATCGAGCTCGGTGTCGAACTGGCTGCGTTTGATCTCGCTGTAAACGCGCCGGACGATGGGCCCGGTGTACCAGGAACCGAAGAAAATGCCGACCCGCCCGCGGCCCGGCATCGCCCGCCAGAAACGCCAGAACGGCGGACGCTCGCGCTCCTCGTCACTCGCCTCCCAAAACGCGTGCGTTTGCACTCCACGGGGATCAAGCCACTCGTTCAACCGGTGCACCGTCTCGCCCTTGCCGGCGCCGTCGGCCCCGGAGACGATGACAATGACCGGGAATTTCTGCGCTCGCAGCTCGAGGTGCGCGCTCAGCAACTGCGCCCGCAGTTTGGGCAGCTCGGCCTCGTAGACTTCGCGGGATGCTTCCTGACCCAATTCGGCGGCTTCAAACATGGCGTTCCTTTCTCAGCGCCCCGCCACGGTGGTGGCGGATGGCGGTGCGATGGTGGCAAGATTTCGCGCGACCGCAAGGCTGCGCCCGCAAATTCTCAGACCCCCGCAAATTCGGCCTGCCGCCGGTGCCCCGAAGACGGCAATGTTTTCGGCTCCGCCCGATCGGGGCGGCACGGCCGATCCCGGCCCATCAGGGCGCGGGAACCGAGGGCCGCTTTTGCACCGCCGCGACGACGAGCAGGACGAGCACGGCCAGCGTCGCGAGGACAAAGGCGCCAGACGAGGGCATGGCCAGCCACTTGAGCGATTCTTTAGCCGCCGTGGTGCCGCCGAGAGCGGGCGCGCGAAACCCCGCCCACATCCAGTAGACGGAATAGCCGAAGCCACCGGCCCCGAGGGCGGTGCTGATCGTGGCCGTCACGCGCGGTGACACCCCCAGCACGCACAGGAGGATGATACAACCCAGGGCGGTGGTGCCCATGCCGCCCGCATGCAGATGTGCGCGTTGCATATAGACCCACGACTTGTCGAGCACCGCCTTCATCGCGGCGTCGTCACTCTTGTAAAGGGTGCTGCGCACCGCGACCGCGTCCGCCTTCAAGCGGCTCTTGATCGCGCCTTCATTGTACCCGAAAACAATCCCCATCGCCTGTCCGAATAAAACGGTCAGCACGGCGAGAATCAGGCCGAGCGAACTGGCGCGGAGGGCACGGACGAGATATTCAGGCATGGAGATTGTATTCATGGCGTGGAGGTATTCTGGACGTTGAACGGAGGTAAACTCAAACCCTATCGGGAGAGCTTCCCGCCGCTGGACGCATCTCCCGACTGTCGGTCCCGAAGGCAGGGAGTTGTAGCGGCGGTCTATGACCGCCGAAAAGTTGATACGATCGGTCAGACGCGGACGGCGGTCGCAGACCGCCGCTACAGGGGGCGACCGTCAATCGGGAGATGCGCCCCCCCGGCGCCGGACACATCTGCGGCTCGACCGTGGCCGCAGAGTTTCGAAGGGCAGCGCTCGTTCACCACCGGAAAAATCGGTACGGGTCGTCCCATTCCTCCGGTTGATCCAGGTAGAAGCCCGTGAGCCAGCGTTGGCCGCGTTTCGCGCCCGCGTTCTCCACGGGCTGGCTAAAGCGCTCGAGCAAGGGCGTTGAACCCGCCACGCCAAGGTTGGCCAAAAGACGCGCCACCAGCACAGCCGTGCGCCGGTGTGTCCGCTTGAGATTGGCCGACTGTTTGCCGTCGAATTGCCACGGGGCCACCTGACAAAGAACGACATTACCCTTTTCAGCCTGGCCGACGACGCCATTGCCGATGATCCGGGCTCCACCCGCGATGAGCGGCAGCACTCGCGGATCACGGTTGTGCACATCCGCCGGACTGATTCCGGCCAGCAAACTCGAACTGCCGGGCGGCGGGAACAGCGTCGCGATGTGTTCGGCGCTTTTCAGACTGACCTTGAACGGCAGCAGGGCATCGGCGTCGCCTTGATCGATTCCCAGCGTCAGCAGGTTCCCACCCGCCGCCAGCCAGTCGGCCACCACGGTCTTTGCACCGGCCAGCGACCGCCCGCCGCCCGGGCCCACCACGAGGACTTCGTCGGGCGAAAGCTTGCCGCCTTCGTAGCTGCGCACGGTGATGCCGGTGGACTCGAGGTGGCTCTTTCCCGCCGGCTCACCGGCGTAGACCGCCCGGCGCCGGGGACCGGGCACCCAGGCCGCCGCATAGGTGAGCAGGCCACGCACCAGTTTTTCGGCGGCCGGGTCGTTCTCGGTGCGCCCCGTCACATCGGTCTGGCAAAACAGCACCATGCCCCGGCCCTCGCGATATTCGAGCAACGTGCTGTAATGCAGGCCATAGCCGCCATCGAGCAGAGACAGGAAATCGCCGCGCGGTGGCTTTTCGATGAGGACCGAGGCCACATTGCCGCGATTGCCGCAGCGCCACAGGCGGGGTACCGGGATGCCGCTCCACTGGACCGTCGGTCCCTGGCGCGGCTGCGGTTCGTAGTTCAATCGCGCCGGTTGCAGCGTCGCCTCACCCCGCCAGTCGCGCAGATTTTCCGTGGTCAGACCCGCGAGCGCCGGATGATCGGGCACGCGGCGAAACACCTGGCGCAAACCGTACTCGGCGATGCGCAGCCCAAACCGCTGCTCCAGCACCTCCGCGGTCTGCTCAAAAAGAATCACCTTCAGGCCATCGCGCACGCGCGAGATTGCCGGCGCCTCACCGCTCGCCGTCAGGGCGCCCTTGCCCACGATCAACAGTTCGAACGCCGAAAGATCCGTCGCCGTATCCACGGCCTGGCTATGCACGCCCAACCCGGCCAGCAGGATCCTGGTCTCGCCCCGGGGATCGAACAGGGCAATCTTGGAGCCGGGCGGCACCGCGGCCGCCGGGGCTAGAACATGGAGGAAAAGCCGATCCGTCTGCGTCTCGCCGTTGCTGAAGGAAAAGTTCGCGCTCAACTCGTACCGCCCGGGCGCGAGTAATTTCGGGAGTTCGAACCGCAGCGGCATCCGCTCCTGTGCTCCCGGCGCCACGGTCACCCGTCCGCGGCCGGTCACCGGCACCGGCAGCCCGAGCGACCATTGGCTGTCGCAGGCAATGGGCTCGCGCGAGTCATTGATGACCACGATCTGTTTTTCCAGGCTCTCGCCGGCCATGAAATTGTGATCCTTGCTGGTGAACGCGTCCGCCTTGCCACCGAGGTACGCGAGCAACGGCCGGTTGTTCCGCCGCAGCGCGTCCGCCGCCGAGGTCGCAATCCAGTCCGAGCGCTCAAAGGCGATGTCCATCCGCTCAAACCGCTGGTCGATGAAGTCGGGACTGAAGCCCGGGCGCTGCAGGTTCTCCCAGTCAACCGTGAAGTCCTGCCGGCCCTTCTTGACGCCCTCGCGCAGCTTCCAGAAATGCCCATACTCCCAGGGTGAAATCGCTGACACCCCCCAGGTGCGAAAGGCCCGCCAATTGTCGGTGAGGTACAGCGCGAACACCGGATAGCGTTCGTCGAACTGCGTGGATCCGACCTGATGGGGATAGTCCCAACGGTGCCAGAGATTCCCCGCGCGAAACTGTTTCGCTTCCCAGCGCAGATTGGTCTTTTCGGCTTCGCTAATCGCGTAGGCCCGGTCGCCGAAAAACTGCGCGTTCCACTCCGCGAGACAGAATTCCCACGGCACCTTTGCGCTGCCAAACTCGCGTTTCCCCTGGTACCAGCCGCGATACATCGTCCAGTCCCACGTGAACGGCGCGCCGTATTCGCACATGAAGGCCGGCTTCACGCCGTCCACCGCCCAGTGCCCGAACCAGTCGGAAAGCTCCTGCACGGGCACGAAGTTCGGATAGAAATTGATCACGTGCATCGCGCCGAGATTGCCGGAGGCGTGGTGGTAAACGATGCGTCGCGGATCGAGCCGGCGGACAATGGCCTCCGCGCGCAACGCCAGCGTGGAATTCCGCGCCGCCCGCGCCTCGCGCGGATCCCGCCGGCCGTCGATCAGGTCCGGGTTCATATCCTCAGCGTAGCCCGTGGCGTTGTGGCTCATCGAATACGTCACGACCGACGGATGGGCCCCGGCCACGCGGGCGTAAAACGCGGCATGGCGGGCATAGCCGTTGTTCGCGTCGGCCTCGGGCGCCTGCCAGTCGTAATGACTGAAGTGGGGCTGCGAAAGCGACACCAGCATGCCGACGTCGTCGGCCGCGCGCAGGATTTCCGCAAAGCTCAGGTGCGATCCCGGTTCGCAACCATAGTTGTGCGTGTAGACAAAGTTGATCCCGAAGCCCTTGAGGCGTTCGAGCGTCTCGCGGGCCGCGCTGTAGGTGGAGAGAGCCGCGCCGATCTGCGCGTTGTCGAGCGGTACGGCGGAGAGGTGGAGGCGCGTGCCGTTGAGGAAGAAATCGCGGCCCTCGATCCAGAATTCCCGGACGCCGAGGCGCGTCGTCCAGTGGACGTCGAGCGTCCTGCCGCCCGCATCCCGGAGCGAAATTTCCAGGGCGTACGTGTTGGCCGGGGTATGGAGATCCCAGCGTTTCTCCGGCAGCCACTTTTCCGTGCACTCGATTTGCCCCGTTTTGGCCTCGCTGGCTTGGAACGGGCGGCTCGTGAATTCGCGGAGAATGCGGTCACCGTCCGTCACGCGCGCGTCCAGCGTGTAGCGCGCTCCCTCCCCGAGGTTCTCGAGTTCAGCCGCAAAGGTGAACTCCTGCCTGCGCACCGAAGTGCCGGTCGTGGTGGAGCGAATACGCGGACCGGCGGGCTCGCTGACGAGGTAAACATCGCCACACAAGCCGCGTCGCGGCACGGCGCCTTTGACTTCGCGGGCCGACGCACTGTCGGTGTAGGAAAGCATGAGCCCCTTCAACGGCAGAGCGACCACCAGGACGCTGAGCACCTGCGTCGCGCCCGGGCGGCAGACGGAGGTGAGATCGATCTCTCCGGCCGGGAAGCGGATTTCACCCACCCTGTTCCCGTCCACGAACACGGTGGCAAGCGAGTTGAGATACTCGATCGTGGCGGTGATCCGCCGCCCACCCCACCCCGGCGGCACCTTAAACTCGCGCTCGTACCAGGCGGCGGTGACGCCCGCATACGTCCGCGTCGTCCATTCCGGATGGGCGAATACGGTCTGCGAATCCTTCTGCATGTAATTGCTGATCCCCGGCCAGCTGCCGGGAACCTTGAAATATCCCCAGCCCCCCGCGGGGACCTGTTCCGTCGGCACCCCGGCCGGTTGCCATCGCCAGAGCCCGTTGAGTGAAATCCGCTCGCGGGTCGGCGTCGTCTCGCGCTGAGCCTTGGCGCTGTCCCAGACCGCCCGCACGCCGGCCGGCAAGGGCGCGGATACCTGAGCGCCGGCGGGTTGCGGATTCCAGGCCGCGGCGAGACCGGCCAGGACAAACACAGGAACGCCAACACGCCAAACACTCCGGGGTTTCACGGCTGGAACCGTAGGTGAGATTCCTGTGATCGCACAAGCGGCGAGAGTTCGAATCGGAGCCGGTCGTCGGCAACGATTCATCCGGAAACCACGGGAACGCGACGCTGACGTGACTTCGCGGAATGTCCTTCCGGCAGGACGGCCGACCGGGAGGTCCGTTCTCCCACTGCCGGCCCAGCGGGAAGCGGCGGCGGGGTGGACCCGTGCGACACATTTTGCTCTCCTAACTTTGGAGTTCCCGTCAGACTCGGGCCAACATGAAAAAAACGTTCCCTCTCAGTGTGCCGGGCAAGGATCGCCAACGCGTGGTCGAGGCCATTCAGCATGACGTGCGCAAATATGTGAAACGGGAGCGCCGGAAAGAACTCCCGGAAGGCGCCGGGGTTTGGGAATTCAACTGTAAGGTTGGGCCGAGCCAGGAAGCAGCGGAAGCCAGGCCGCTGCCGGAGGTTTCCCGCGCCATCGATGAGGTGGCGAAAGCCGGGGCCGCCGAGATCTACGTTGAAATTCTGGCCACGCCAGGCCTGCGGGCAAAGCCGACCGCGCCATTTCGTCCCGCTCGGGCGTGAGAGCGCCTGAAAAATGGCTGGGCCGGCGCGTCCCTGCGCCGGCATTCGCCGTTCACCGGCGGACGGTTACGCAGCCCCTACCGCAAAACGCGTTTCGCCGCGGCCGGCAAGAAACGTCGTGCTTTGTAGCTCTGCGCGTGAGCGCAAGGACGACGGCGACGGGGTCAGTTCGGCCCGATTCGATTCACCACATGACCCTGTCAGGGTCCCTACGTCAGCAAACACATCGGTCTGGCCTTTTGGTGTTTGGGCGTTGAACGGCGCCGACGTGGCCCCGTAGCGTGCGCCATGAAGCTATCCCACCCCTCCCTCCGCCTCGGCGTCTGCGTAGCGCTCCTGCTCGTCGGCGCGGCGCTGGCCCGTGCGGCGTCCGCGGCAGACGCCGCCTTCGAAAAACTGGCCCGCGAGTGCATCGACGACCTGCTGCGCGCACGGCCCGAGCAGGCGACGCAGCTCGGCGACCACCGGTTCGACGACCGGCTGACCGACTACAGCCCGGCGGCGCTCGCGGCGCGGACCGAGGCGCTGCGCAGACAGATCGCGGCGCTCGGCCGGATCGACGCTGCGGGCCTCACGGGGGCGAACAAGGTCGACGCGCAGATTCTCCGGCTCGAACTCGAGGCGATGCTCTTCACGCTGACGGAAGAGCGTCCCTACGACTGGAATCCGCTGGCCTACAACGACAGCCTCGCGAACAGCATCTATGCCTTCGTCGCGCGCGATTTCGCGCCGGCCGACGTGCGACTGCGCGCCGCCGCCCGCCGCCTCGAGGCGATCCCGCGCGTGCTCGAGCAGATCAAGGCCAACCTGCGCAATCCGCCGCGGGTGCACACTCAGACCGCGATCCAGCAGACCGCGGGCGCGATCAACCTCGTGCGCTCTGGGCTCGATCCGCTGTTCGCGCAGGCGCCGGCGCTGAAGGCCGAGCTGGCGCCGGCGCAGGAGAAGGCGATCGCGGCGTTCACCGCCTACAAGGCGTGGCTGGAGAACGATGTGCTGCCCACGGCCAACGGCGAGTTCCGCCTCGGGGCGGAGCGTTTCCGCAAGAAACTCCGCTTCGCGCTCGACTCGGACCTCACACCCGAGGCGGTGCTGGCGCGCGCGGAGCGCGAACTCGCGACGACGACCGACGCGATCTATGCGACCGCGCTGCCGCTCTTCAAAAGCTACTTCCCCGCGGCGGACGCCGCCGCGCAGGCGGACCGTCCGCGCGTGATCAAGGCCGTGATCGACCGGCTGGCGGAAAAGCACGCGGACGACGACACGGTGGTCGCGCGGGCGAAGGAAATCACGGATGCGGCCACGGCGTTCGTGCGGGCCAAGGCGCTGGTGACCCTGCCCGAGACGCCGCTGAAGATCATCGTGCTGCCGGAATTCCAGCGCGGCGTGGCGATCGCCTACTGCGACTCGCCCGGTGCGCTCGAGCCGAAGGGCGAGACCTATTTCGCGGTGTCGCCGACGCCGGCGGACTGGACGTCGGCGCGCCGGCTCTCGTTCTTCCGCGAATACAACGACTACATGCTGCACGACCTCTCGGTCCACGAGGCCATGCCCGGGCACTACCTGCAGATCGCGCATTCGAACACCTTCAAGGCGCCGACGCTCGTGCGCGCGATTTTCGCCAACGGCACGTTTGTCGAGGGCTGGGCGGTCTACGCCGAGCGCGTGATGACCGACGCCGGATTCGGCGGCCCGGAGTTGAAGATGCAGCAACTCAAGATGCGGCTGCGCGCGATCATCAACGCGATCCTCGACCACAAGGTGCAAACGGGGGCCATGACCGAGCCGGAGGCCATCGACTTGATGATGCAGCGCGGATTCCAGGAGGAGGGCGAAGCGGCCGGCAAGTGGCGGCGCGCGTGCCAGAGCTCGACGCAGCTCTCGACGTATTTCATCGGCGCGATCGAGCACGACGACATGCGGGCGGCGGTGGAGCAGAAACTCGGCGCGAAGTTCGACCTGAAAATATACCATGACACCGTGCTGTCACGCGGCAGTCCGGCCGTGAAGTATCTGCGGCAGGAGCTGGGGTGGTAACGCGGGGGTGACCCCAAACAGGTCAGAGCGTTACCCGTTAGCGCCCGAACGTCGGTGTGCGAAAGCGGCTGGTCGAAGTCCCCCAACGGGTAACGCTCTGCCCCTTTGAACGTCCCACGGAGGAATTCAGCCCTGCCAATCCTCGACCGCGAGGCTGGGCACCCGGCGGAACTCCGCGACATTGTGAGTAACGATTACCGCTCCCAGCCGCAGGGCTTGGGCGGCCAGCATCAGGTCGTAGGGACCGATCGGCAGCGCGTTGGGCTTGAGGCGGGCGAGGTGCGCCCGAATCGCTCCGTAGTAGATCGCATCCGCGCAGGTGTAATCGACCTCGTCGGCCATGATCTCGCGGAGGCGTTGCACCCGTTTCCGCAGAACCTCCAATTCCGGACGTTTGGCCGCCCCATACTCCAACTCAGACAATACCACCGCCGAAAGGCGGCAGAATCGCAGATTGGACTCGAGCTTCTCTTTGATGGCGAAATCTTCGCCCCGGAGGTAACGCGAAAAGACGTTCGTGTCCGGCAGGTAGATCATGACGCCGGCAGTTCCAGGGATTCAACCATCGGAAAATCCGGACAGGATCCGTAAAGTTGCGCCAGCGCCTTGACCCGTCGGGTTTCAGCCCTTGGGTCGAGGATCAGCAGGCCCCGCCCGGTCTTCTCGATTTGCACGGTCTTCGTGGGCAGCCGGAGGGCTTTGGGCAGCCGAATTGCCTGGGAGTTCCCGGACTTGAAGACTTTCGCCGTGATGGTGGTCATGTGATCACGCTGTATATACACCCGGTGCTGTCAAGGGCTGTCACTGGGGTTGCGTAAGTCGTTGAGCGGATCGAAGCGTTCGACAGAGATTTACCCGGCCGCGCGACGGAGCGCCCGGCCCACGCTCCGAGCTGGACCCAAGCGCGGCCACCGGGCACTCCACGCGGGCCGACTCGGCTCCCCGTTTTACTGCGCGGCGGTGGAAATGTATTCGAGCAGATCGGCCATGTCCTGCGGCGTGAGCCCCGCCTCGAGATCCGGCATGATCGACTGGCCGCGACTGCGCATCGACGCGATGTTGGCGCGGGAAATGATCAGTTCCTTGCCGAACATCTGGCGCAAGGTGACGTTGGCGGAGGTCTCGTTGCTCAGCACGCCCAGCTGGCTTTCGCCGTCCTTGGTTTCGATCTCGTAGGTGAGATATTGCGGCAGTACTTCCCGGCTCGGATCAAGAATTCCGATCAGCAGCTTCTCTTTGCCGGTATTGCGCACGCTCACCAAATCGGGTCCGAGCATATAGCCCTCGCCGCCGAGGCGGTGGCAGAATGCGCAGCGGATGGTGTAGGTTGCCTTGCCCTTCGTCGCGTCGCCCGGCAGCGCCAGCGCCGGCATGAACGTCTTGATCACTTCCTCGCGGGTGCTGACATTGGTCGCGGTGAGCAGTTTGATCGCCCGGGCCCGCATCTCCGGCTCGCGGTTGTTCATCAGAAAATTGAGTTGCGGCGACGCCAGGTCGGCCCGGCGGATAATCTTTGCCTCCACCGCGTCCAGCAGGGCGGGCAGCCGTTCCCGACGGGCCACCAGCAGGCCGAGCGCCTCGGTGCGGAGCCGGGGCGTCAGCGATCGCCAGCGCTGCGTGAGCTCGGCGCCAATCTTCGGATCGGTGTAGCGACCGAGCGTGTGCATCGCCGCGAGCTGGACCGGTTGCGCCTCGTTGAGCGCAAGCAGCGACAACAGCAGGTTGCCGGAATCGGCGAATGTCGTGAGCGAGAGCAGCTCGACCGCCTGGACGCGGGCGGGCACCGGTTGGGCCTTGTCCGCCGCCAGCGTCGCCGCCCTTTCGATGACCGGCTTGATCCGATCGGCGGGGAGTGCGGCCTTGGCGCGCTGCAAGCCCTCGCCGAGCCCGTGTACCAGCGCAAAGGCGAGCGCGGGGTCGTCGGCCTGCGCCACGTAATCGAGCACACCGGCGACTTCCTTCGCGTCGTTGCGCGCGCCGATGACCTGCACGAGTTCCCGGACGAAAGTCTGCAGCGCGAGCTGGTTCTTCTCGGCGTTCTCGCCGGCCGCCTTCTTGGCATCGGCCATCAGGCTCACGGTCTGCCGGAACATTTCGCCGGCTCCTTGGGCCAACGAAGTCAGCACCGCCGCGCGCACCCAGGTGTCACTGGCATCGCGGCGGATGATGGTCGCGAGCGCCTTCACCACCTCCGGGTGCCGCAGCTCCCCGAGCGTAAACGCGATCTGATACCGGACGCGAATGGAAGGATCCTCCGCGAGCGCGAGCAGGCGGGCCGCCACCGCCGGCGCTGCGTTCGCCTTGCCCCCGAGGAAACGCTCGGACAACCGGACGGCGTGTTCGCGCACGCGTTCGTCGCCATCATCGCAGGCCCCGAGAACATGCGCCGCGCCCAACGCGCCCTGGCCGTCCAACGCCCAGAGCGCATGCATGCGCCCGAGCGGCGACTGCGATTCGCGCAGGAGTTTCTCGATCAGCGGCGCAGCCGACTTGTCCTGCCGTTCGAACAGCAACCGCGCCGCGGTGTCGCGGTGCCAGCCATTGCGATGCTCGAGCGTGTTGACCAGTTCGGCGATGCTGGCCGTGCCCAGGCGGGGCAACGCCGGTTGCTTGAATCCATCCGGCACCACGCGGTAGATGCGGCCGCGGTTATTGCCGCTATTGAGGTCAAGGTGCTTTTTCAGCGACGGCGGCAGTGACCACGGGTGTTCGATGATCTCCCGGTACATGTCGATCACATACAGCGTGCCGTCGGGCGCGTTGGCCATCTGCACGGGCCGGAACCACGTGTCGTTCGAAGTGATGAACTCCGTGCGCTGTTCATCGGCGGGACGCTCCGCCAGCAGCGTGATGCCGTCTTCGCGCACTTTCTTGCGATGGATCAGATTGCTGCCGCAGTCGGCAATAAACGCGTTCCCCACGTATTCTTCCGGAAACGCATTGCCGCGGTAAATCATCAGCCCCGTCGCACTCGTAAAGTAGCCGCTCACGCGTCCGCCACCTTCCACGATGCCCTGGCTCGCCCCGCTGATCCGCCATTGCGTGCGAATCAAACGCCAGGGTTCGTCCGGGCTGGTGCGGTACACCTCGGCCGACGGCCCGTCCACCGCGATGCTCTGGAGCACCGGTGGCATCGTCGTGTAAAAGGGATTTCGCGACTCATAGCGGCTGTCATACATGAACACGCGGACATGGTCGCTGTTGTTGCAGGTGAACCGCCGGCCACGGTCGTCGTAAGCCATGCCATACTGGCCGCCCCCGGCCTCGGTCGTGAGCGCCTGGGTGAGCGGATCGATCACGAAGTCACGGCGACGCACGTTGACGGACTTGGCGGTGGAATTCCGTGCGGAGGTGATTTCGCCGCCATTCGGCGCGGTCATGCCGTGGATGCGGTTGTCCAGCCCCCAGCGCAGGCTGTTTAACATCGCCTGCATGTTAAGCTTGGTGACCTCGTAGGGCGCGAAATCGATCCCGAAGCCCGTGAACACCACCTCACGCTTGTCCGCCTTGCCATCGCCATCGGTGTCCTTGCAAAGGAAAATGTCCGGGGTGGCGGCGACGTAGAGTCCACCGTTGGCCCAAAAGATTCCCGTCGGCCACGGCAGGTTGTCGACAAAAACCGTGGACTTGTCGAAGCGCCCGTCACCATTGGTATCCTCGAGCACGCTGATCCGGCCCAGGTGGGGTTTCTGGTTCCGCATCTCGGAGTAGTCGATCATCTCGACCACGAACATGCGGCCGTTTTCGTCGAAGCAGATTTCGATCGGATCGCTCACGAGCGGCTCGGCGGCGACCAGCTCGAGTTGAAATCCGCGTTTGACCTGGAAAGTGGACAACGCCTTGTCGACCGCCACGGCGGGAAGGCGCGGGAGTAGTTTTGGATCCACCTCAGGTTCGGCGCCCGCGCCGAATGTGCCGGCGGCGGTCACGCCCATCAGGAGCAGAGCGAAGAGGGAGCGAACTCCGGGGAGGTTTGATGAAGTCATAGGTGAGGGGATGGTGGTTACTAAGAATTCAGCTGAGAGTTGAGGGCTGGGAGTTGAGCGCAAAACCAAAAGGTGAATTTCGTTTTCAGGCGTGATGCGCGGATTTCAGCTCTGGAGATCGCTCGCTCAGCGCTGAACGCTCAGCTCCCAACGGCATGGCTTAACCGGGAAATTTCACGGAGCGGCGACACTCCTGTCGCCGTTGGCTCCCAGACGGCGGCAAGAGTGCCG
>JBIJCX010000169.1:0-17186 GCA_044344465.1 Opitutaceae bacterium | reverse complement strand
GTGATCGAGCGGATTCGCGCCGTGGATACGGATCGGTTCCTGAGAAATTTCCTCCTCGCGCTGCTCGATCACTTCGGGGTGCGAATCAAGGAGCACGAGGAAGGCGACGTGTTCCTCGACCCGAGCCACGCCTACGTGGAGAGTTTTCCCTCCCTCCCGCACGAGGGCATGCTCGCGACCTTCGATCGCGAGCGGGCGATCGTCCGGGAGGATATCCGCTTCATTTCACCGGATCATTCGCTCGTGCAGGATGCGGTCGATCTCCTGATCGACTCGAAAGCCGGCACCACGGCGTTCGGCTTCATTCCATCGCCGTCGCCCAATCTCCTGCTCGAGGCGATTTTCGTCCTCGAGGCCGTGGCAGACTCGCGCTGGCACGTGGATCAGTTTCTCGCGCCGATGCCGGTGCGGGTGGTCGTCGATGTCCGGGGCAACGATCTGACGACGGAACGGGCCGCGGTGTCGCTGGCGGCCGACGTGGAGGATGGCGCGATCCAGCGCTTCCTCGAGCGTCCGGGTTTCAACGCCGCGCTCCTGAAGACGCTGCTCGATTGCGCGACCGCTTTCGCCGAGGTGCAGACGCGCGAATTGAAGCGCACCGCCCACGCGGCCGCCAACACGGCGCTGGGCGCGGAGCGGCAACGCCTGATCGATCTGCGCAAGGTCAACACGCATGTGCGGCCGGAGGAGATCGAGCTGGCCCGGGAACAACTCGAGCGGGTCGGCGCGGCGATCGAACAGGCCCGGTTGCGGCTCGATTCGATCCGGCTGATCGTCGAGGGTCCGGATCCCGGCCTCCATTTTCGACCTCGCTGATTCTACTTCCTGCCGACGACGCGGATGTCCGGTCGCGGCGCGGCGGGCATGCCGGCGCCGAGGTAAAAGCCGGTGTGGGTCGGCTGGTTGTAGGCGCTGTTCTGCCAGGCCACGCTGAGCCGGTAAACGGGGTCGTGCATGAGCGTGTAGAGGCGATGCTCGGTCGGAATCGTCGTCGTGAAGATGCGCAGCTCCGTGCTGTCGTTGGTCCGCAGGATCACCTCCTCGCGCCAGTCACCGAGGAGGTCGGCGCAGAGCGCGGGGGTGGACTTCGTGCCGTTGTTGGACGTGCAGTTTTCGGCCACGAGCAACGGTTCCTCGATTTCCTTTTCCCAGTTCCATTTCGTGACCTGGTTGCGATCGAGAATCTCGCCCAGCAGGTCGCCATCCCACCAGACCTTGAAATTGCACGAGCGCGGCTTTCGCTCAGAGATCTTTTCCCCCTGGATGTTCCAGACCCCACTCAGGCCGTTGCCCGAAGCCCAGCATTCGTAGCCGGCGTGGCGCGGATCGATGTCGGCGGCGAGGCCGCGGCCGACATCCGGCGAGGTTTTGCTCCAGAGGATTTCGCCCGTGCGCGCAGAGCGGAGGTCCGTGCCGTGGGCGTGCCGGGGGCGCTCGTGGATCGCGAACACTTCGAGTCCGGGGCGCGCCGGATCCAGGTCCGATACGTGCAGCGCGTCACCGTGGCCGAGGCCCGTTGAATAAAGACCCTTGCCGTCGGCGCCGATGGTGCACGCACCATAGACGATGTCGTCCTTGCCGTCGCCATCGACGTCGGCCACGGCGAGGCCGTGGTTGCCCTGACCGCGGTAGCGCTCGTTGCCGGGCGTGCCGTCGTCGCTGTCGAAAATCCAGCGCCGCGTGAGCTTGCCCCCGCGCCAGTCCCACGCGACCAACACGGCGCGGGTGTAGTAGCCGCGACAGAACACGGCGCTGGGCCGAACGCCGTCGAGATAGGCAATGCCGGCATTGTAGCGATCGACGCGGTTGCCGTAGGCGTCGCCCCAATCCTCGGATTTGCCGCGGGCGGGCAGGTAGTCGGTCGTGGCGAGCGCGCGGCCGGTGCGGCCTTCGAAGACGGTGAGGTATTCGGGCCCGCGGAGGATGCGCCCGGCGGTCGATTGCATGCGCCGGCCCGTGGGCGCCGTGGTGCTGCCGGTGCGATCGGGCGTGGGAACTTCCGTGCCCGCGGGATCGCGCCAGTCGGCCGCGGCGTCGCCGATCGTCTTGCCGGCGCCGTCGATGGTGCCGTCAGCGGTCTTGCACATGAGCTCGGCGCGGCCATCACCGTCGAGATCGTAGACCATGAACTGCGTGTAATGCGCCCCGGCCCGAATGTTGCGGCCGAGGTCGATGCGCCAGAGACGCGTGCCATCAAGCCGGTAGGCATCGAGGAAGACATGGCCGGTGAAGCCCGGGAAGGCGTTGTCCTTCGCATTGGTCGGATCCCACTTGAGGATGATTTCATACTCGCCATCGCCGTCGAGGTCGCCGGCCGAGCAATCGTTGGCCGTGTAGGTATAGCTGCGCCCGTCCGGGGCCGTGCCGCCGGCCGGAGGCTCGAGCGGGATCGAAAGGTAAGGGCGGGCGGGCGCGTGCGCGGCGAGTACGAATCGGCCGCTGGCCGGCTGCTCGCGGCCGGCCAGCACGGGTCGGACAAAATACGCGGCGTCCTGGGCCGGATCGGCCGTCGTGTCGGTGAAGTTGCTCGCGCCGATGAGCGGCTGCGCGTTGAGGCGAACGGGCGCGCCGCCAGCCGTGGAACGGTACAGGTTGAACGCGAGGTCAGCCGGATCGAGGCCGAGGATGCGCCAGCTGATGAACGTCTGCCGCGCATCGACGCGGAGCGCGACGACCCCGCGCCCGAGATCCTCCATCTGGCGGGGCGCGGCGGCGGCCGGCAACCAGCATGCGACAAGAACGAGGAGGGCAGGGAGGCGGCGCAGGCGGTTCATCGGGAGGTGGCGTTGGAGGCAATTACGCAGCGCATGGGATTTGGTGACGCGCGAGGGGCGAGGCGGAAAGCGGAATTCGCCCGGACACCTCTGGGGCGCGAACGGTCGCGAAGATGTCGGACAGTCGGACGACGGGGCTTAGAACACGCTTACGCAGAAAGCATGATGCGCCCGCGACAGAGTAAATCCCGTGACTTTTGCTTTCCGCCCGGTCGAATCTGCCGCAGCGTGGCAACCACGATGAAATTGCGCGCGGTTTCTTTGCTTCGGATCGGGTTGGTAATCGGGACCTGGCAACTGTTGCCGGTGGCGATGAATGCCGCCCAGGAGTCCGTGCCGTCGCCGGCCGGGTCCGCGGCCGCCGGCAACGTGGGTTTCGGCGCCGAAACTCGGGCCGGACGCGGCGGACGGGTGATCAAGGTGACGAATCTCAATGCCACGGGTGCGGGCTCCTTCGCCGCGGCCCTCCAGACCAAGGGGCCAAGGATCGTGGTCTTCGAAGTCGGCGGCGTGATCGATCTCGGCGGCAAGGTGCTCAAGATTTCCGAACCGTTTCTCACCGTTGCCGGCCAGACGGCGCCTACCCCCGGCGTTTCGGTGATTCGCGGCGGCGTCGGCATCTCGACGCACGACGTGCTGCTCCAGCACATCCGGGTGCGGGCGGGCGATCTCGGCCAGGCGCAGAAGAGCGGTTGGGAGGTCGACAGCATGGCAACCACGGCGGCGTGGAACGTGGTCGTTGACCATTGCTCGCTCGCGTGGTCCACGGACGAAAATCTGAGCGCCTCCGGTCCGCGCTTCTCCGGCCACGGGATCGACGAGTGGCGCCGGAACACGTCCCACGATGTGACGTTTCGCCACTGCATCATCGCCGAGGGGCTGAGTCGTTCCACGCACATCAAGGGTGAGCATTCCAAGGGCAGTCTCATCCACGACAACGCCACCCGCATCGCGATCATCGGCAATCTCTATGCCTCGAACGTCGAGCGGAATCCACTCTTCAAACGCGGCGTGCAGGGAGTGATCGTCAACAACCTGATCGACAATCCGGGCAGCCGCGCGGTCCACTACGGACTGGTGCCGAGCGAGTGGGAAGGGCACCCCTACGAGATCGGCAAGATGGTGCTGGTCGGAAACGTGCTGCAGTATGGACCGGACACGAAGGAAAAGCGGGCGCTGCTCAGTCTCAGCGGCGATGGATCGCTGGAGGTCTTTGCGCAGGACAACCTCGCGCTCGATCGCGCCGGCCAACCGGTGGAATTTTCGGAGATCACCTCCCGGACCAAGCTCGCGACCCTGACGAAACTGGATACGCTACCGTTCTGGCCGGAGGGCTTCCGGGCGCGTCCGGCTGCCGAGGTCAAGGCCGAGGTGCTCCGGCAGGCCGGTGCCCGGCCGTGGGATCGTGACGAGGTCGATCAACGGGTTGTCCGCCAGGTGGTCGAAGGGAAAGGCCGGATCATCGACAGCCAGGAACAGGTCGGCGGATATCCGAAGCCCGCGCTGACGAGGCGCGCCCTCGCGGTGCCGCGCGAAAACGTCGACGCGTGGCTGGCCAGTTTCACGCCGGCGTCATTCCGGTAGGAGACACCAGTCTGCTGTATCCGGCGCCAGAATTGTTGGCGGATCAAGGCGTCCCTGCGCTCACGCGCAGGGCTACAATCAAGGCGTAGCCCGCCGCGTGAGCGGCGGGCCAACTCAACGAACCGGCGGTGCGGTGATCAGCTTCCACCCTTGGACGCAGCGGCGCGGCTGAAGCGGAAGAGCTGCTGGGCATGGACGAGGACGGGCTGGCCGTGGTGCGTCGGCGGTTCGAACTTCCATTGCCGCACGGCTTCGACGGCGAACTCGGCGAGCGCAAAATTGGGCTGGCCGCGGATGTAGGGCATGCGCACGGCTCCCTTTTCATCGATGTAAAAGGACACGGTCACATCGCCGCTCACCCCACGGTCGGCGAGCGCGTCGGGATAGAACGGTCGCACGGCGTTGATCGGAATGGGAATCCGGTCGAGCTCGCGGAGGGAGCACGGCCCATAGGCGTCCGCCCCGTTGAGCATCGAGTTCATCATCGCGTCCACCACGTCCGTCGGGGTCAGCGACACCACCACGCCCTTGATCTCAAAGTTGAACGTCAGCTCGATGGAAACCGGGACGGCTTCGCCGCGCAGTCGCGCCGGTTCAAACTGCCATTTTTTCAGAGCATAGACGGCCGCCTCGGCGAACTCGCGCCGCGTGTAGCTGACAATCAGCCAGTCATTGAGCCGGCCTTCGGCCGTGACGCTGAGCACGATCCGCGCCCGGCCGCCATTGCGGGAGACTGCGACCAGCGATTCCGGAAAGATCGGCTCGACCGTCTGGATGACTTTTGCCGACTGAAATTCCGTCGGTCGCGCCGGCTCGGCCAGGAGCGTCGACGCGGCGAGGGCCAGGACGAAGGTCATCGAGATTTTCATGGGAATCCTTTGCCCCGCATAACACCGATCGGGTCGCGTGCCCTTCAATTGCGGGCGTTGCTGCCGATTCGGTCCCGGGTCCAGCGGAGCCATGGGGGCAACGTAGCCGCGCCGGCGCGGCGCCGCAAGGCGGTGCGCGAATAATTGAACGCAAGCTGGCGGAGGCGTGAAGTTGGCTCCACCCTGTGATATGGAAAAACGTCTCTTCTCTGAGCTGGGCCTTTCGCCCGAGACCCTCAAGGCCGTCGACAAAATGGGCTTCGAGGAGGCTTCGCCGATCCAGACGGCCGTGATTCCGGTGGCGCTCACCGGGCGCGACGTGGTCGGGCAGTCCTCGACCGGATCGGGCAAGACGGCGGCCTTTGCGCTCCCGGCGATCGAGAAGGTCGTGGCCCGCGAGCGCGTCGTGCAGGTGTTGATCCTGTGTCCGACCCGCGAGCTGGCCGTGCAGGTCGCCGAGGAAACGGGCAAGCTCGCGCTCTTCAAGCCGGGCGTGCGCGAGGTGCCGATCTATGGCGGCCAGAGCTACGAGCGGCAGTTCCGGGCGCTCGCCGCCGGCACGCAGATCGTGATCGGCACGCCCGGCCGCGTGATGGACCACATGGAACGCGGCACGCTCAAGCTCAACGCGCTCAAGGTGGTCATCCTCGACGAGACGGACCGGATGCTCGACATGGGCTTCCGTGACGACATCGAGCACATCCTCAAGGCCGTGCCGCCGACCCGGCAACTGATGTTCTTTTCCGCCACGATTCCGCGGGCCATCCAGGATCTGATCAGCCGCTATTCGAAGGATCCGGCCTGGATCAAGATCGAGTCGGTGGCGCAGAACGCGCCGCAGGTGGAGCAGATCTACTTCGAGGTCGACCGCCGTTCGAAGATCGAGGCGCTGACGCGGCTCATCGATGTGCACGATTTCCGCTACGGGATCATCTTTTGCAGCACGAAGATCATGGTCGACGATCTCGACGAGCACCTGCACGCGCGCGGCTACCTGACCGATCGGCTGCACGGCGACATTTCCCAGACGCAGCGCGACCGGGTGATGGAGAAGTTCCGGCGGCGGGCGTTCGAGTTTCTCGTCGCGACGGATGTCGCGGCCCGCGGGCTCGACATCGACGACCTCGAGGTCGTGTTCAATTTCGATCTGCCGAATGATGCCGAGGATTACACCCACCGCATCGGTCGCACGGCCCGCGCCGGCCGGAAGGGGCAGGCCTTCACGTTCGTCTCGGGGCAGGAGATCTACAAACTGCAGAGCATGGTGCGCTGGGCGAAACTGGACATCCAGCGCGGCCGGATTCCCTCGCTCGATCAGGTCGAGGAGGCGCGCACGAATGTGTTTTTCGAAAAGGTCCGGGCGACGCTGGACGCCAAGGAGTTCAAGCCGCACGACCAGATGATCGACCGCTTGCTCGACCAGGGTTACGCGAGCACGGACATCTGCTCGGCGTTGATCCACCTGCTGCAGCAGGGCGGGGCGGGGAGTGCGGGCGGACAACCGGCCGCGGCCGGGGCGCCGGCCCCGAAGCCGGTCGTGGCGTCCAAGCCCGTGACGGCCGAGGTGAAACCACCACCCGAATGGGCAAAAGTGGCGGCGGCTCCCAAGGCGAAAACGAAGCCCGCGCCGGCCGCGGTGGCACCGCCGGCCGCCGTCGCAACGGTGCTGCGTCCGGCTCCGGTGGCGCCGGCCCCACGTCCGGCTGCGATGGCGCCTGGGCCGACAAAGGATGCGCCCGGCGAGGCCGAAGGCGCGCCGCGCCGATCGAAATACGAACGCCCGGCCCGCACGGGCCGCGAGCCCGGGATGGTGACGATTTCGCTCAACGTGGGTCGCAAGCAGCTCGTCACTCCGGCTGACATCGTGGGCAAGATCGCAGGCGTCACGCGGCTGCCCGCGACGGCCGTCGGGGCGATCGATATTCACGAACGTCACACGCTCGTGGATGTCGCGGCGACGGAGGCAGCGTTAATCGTGGCGAAGCTCGCGGGGATCAAAGTGAAGGGGGAGACCCTGGCGCCGGCGCTGGCCGGGGCGGAGGGGTAGAGGGCGGGCGGCACCTGCGATCACGCTGCGGATGGGGTTTGAGCACCGAGTTTTGCCAAATCGTTCTCTTTTCTCTTTCTCTCCCTGCACGAGAACGAGGAACGATTACGAGGAACGAGAACGAAGAAAATGCGGATCAAGATGTCGACGGCGAACCGCATCCGGCTGGCAGGCGGCGGATGCGCTCCGTTTCGGCCGTGCCCCCCCGGGCCCGCACCCTTGACAGTCCGTCGGCGACACCATTATTGCCGTGTTCAGTATGGAAGCCGCGCTCGAACAACCGGTGCTCGTGCTGAACCGCCTCTGGCAGGCGGTTAACGTGGTCGGCGCGCGGCGCGCCTTCGGCTTGCTGGCGCGCGGACACGCGCAGGTCGTTCACCATCACGACGACGATTTTCGGACGTTTGCCCTGCTCGACTGGATCGACTTTTCGGTGAGCAATCCGCCGCTGGCGGCGCTCGAAACGGTGCGTACGCCGAGCCGGACGATCCGGCTGCCGCGCGTGATCCTGCTGACGTTCTTCGACAAGTTGCCCTGCAAGGAGTTGAAGTTGACGCGCAACAACGTCTTCGAGCGCGACAAGAACACGTGCCAGTATTGTTCGCGGTCGATGCCGCGGGAGCAGTTGAACCTCGACCACGTGATCCCGCGCGATTACGGCGGGAAAACCACCTGGGAGAACATTGTCTGCTCGTGCATCAAGTGTAACACGAAGAAGGCCAATCGCCTCCCCCACGAGGCGGCGATGCGGCTGATCCGGAAGCCCGTGCGTCCGAAGTGGCGCCCCGTGATCTCGCTCGTGCTCGGTCACCAGCACCACGAGGTGTGGAAAGATTTTCTCGACGTCGCATACTGGAATGTGGAGTTGGAAGAGTAGGGTGTTGCGGCGTAAAAACCTCCCTACACAAGGATTGCCGCGGATGCGCCCGGGCTTCAGCGTCGCGGCACTATGCTCGCAACTCTTGTCATGACGGTGATTGGCGCGGACCGGCCCGGGCTCGTGCAGATGGTGGCCGTGCGCGTCGCGGACCATGGCGGCAACTGGCTCGAAAGCCGCATGTGCCGGCTCGGCGGACAATTCGCCGGCATCCTCCGGGTCGAGGTCGCCACGAACCGCCGCGATGAGCTCGTCAACGCGCTGCGCACCCTCGAAGTCGACGGCTTGCGCGTCATCATTCATGCCGAAAGCGGCGTTGCTGCCGGCGCATTGGCCGGCGGATCCCTCGCGCTGTTTGAACTCGTTGGGCAGGATCGGCCCGGCATTCTGCGCAGCGTGTCGGGGGTGTTCGCAACGCATGGCGTCAACGTCGAGGAACTGGCTTCGGAACGCGTGAGCGCCCCGATGGGCGGGGGCACGCTCTTTCAAGCCCGGGGCACCGTCTTCGTGCCGGCCAGTGTGACGCTCGCGGCCCTGCGGGTGGAGCTGGAGAAAATCGCGTCCGATCTGATGGTCGACCTCAAGATCGCCCCGGCGAAGGGGTGATCTGTTTCGCCTACGGGTCGCGTAATTTCTGCCGCACCAGCACGAGCATCACGCAACCGGCAAACAGGTCGCCGAGGCCGACCATGATGCGCAACGGCAGCGGCATCCGCTTGAGCACGAAGAGCACGACCAGTCCGGCGGCAATCAAGGAGGTTGCGAGCGCGAGCAGGGTGCGTTTCTGGCGCGCGCGCCGGGCGGTTAGCTGGAGTTCCGGATCGTCAGTCATGAGTGTAGGCCTGCCATTGGTCGGCCAAGGCGTAAGCCTTGAGAGGTTTTTGCGCCGCAAAAACCTAGGCGAGCGGCAGCGTCACCCGCATCGTGGTGCCGGCCGGGCTGGTGTTGAGCAGCGTGATGTCGCCATGGTGGCTGAGTAGAATCCGCTTCGCGATGGCGAGGCCGAGGCCGGTGCCATCGGGCCGACTGGAGAGGAACGAGTCGAAAATGCGCTCGCGGATGTCCGCCGGCACGCCGCTGCCCGTGTCCATGATGTCGATATGCGCGTGGGACGGGCTGGAGCGTTCGTCGCGGCGGGCGACCAGCGTGATCGTGCCACCCTCCGGCATGGCGTGCGTCGCGTTGAGCAGGAGGTTGAGCAGGACCTGCTGGATCTGACCCTTGTGGGCGTCGACGAACAGCGGCCGCGCCGGCGGTTCGAACCGCAGGGTGACCTTGCTTTGCGCGAGCTTGAGTCGCACGAGCACGAGCGTGTCCTCGACGATGTCGACCAGCGACCAGCGCGAATGGAGGCTCGTCGGCGCCTTGGCGAAAGTGAGCACCCGGGTGACGATGGCTTCGAGTTGATCGAGCTTTTCGCTGATGACCCGCAGGTCGGTGCGGCGCGGATCGCCCGCGGGAAAGTCGGCGCCGAGGCCGCCGTGCAGGAGTTTGAGCACGGTGAGGGGGTTGCGGATTTCGTGCGCGATCTCAGCGGCGAGCAGGCCGAGAGTCGTCAGCCGCTCGTTTTTGCGCAGCACGTCCTCGCTCTGGAAAATGCGCGCGTAGAGCCGGGTGTTTTCCAGCGCGACGGCGCCGAGGCCGGCCAGCGCGGCGCACAGCCGCTTCTCGTCGTTGTCGAAGCGGTGCACCCGGTCGGTGAAAACGGCCACGACGCCCATGACCTTGCCTTCGAAGATCATCGGGGTGGCGAGCAGCGAGCAGAGCTTGGCATCGGCCGGCAGGTCGGCGAGTTCGCGATATTCGGGCGACTGGATGTCGGCAAACGCGACCTGGTGCCGCGTGTGGATTGCCGCCGCGACGAGGGAGGAATCGAGCGGGTGATCGCGACCGGCCAGGGCAACCGCACCACCGTTGGCGAATGACGCCAGCCGCACCGACGCCTGGCGGGCATCGTGCAGGTAGAGACCACAGGCGCGGGCCTGCATCATAGCGCACGCCTCGTGGGTCAGGGTATCGAGCAATTCCTGCTGATCGTGCTTGGTGACAAGCGACTGGCCGGCCGTGATGAGCGATTCGAGCTGGCGGGCCTTGGCGTTGAGATGGCCGAGCTGCCAGAGCCGTTGCATGACCCGGGCCGCCTCGTGCCCGAGCTCGCCCAAAAGTTCGAGGTCGGCCGCCGAGAAGCCGCCGACCCGGTCGCTTTCGAGATCGATGACGCCCAGCACGTGGTCGCCGTCCTGCATGGGTGCCGCCATCTCACAGCGGGTGGATGGGCGGATGGCGATGTAGCGGGGTTCGTGCGTGACGTCCGCCACGAGCACGGGACGGCGGTTGAATACGCACCAGCCCGTGATGCCGTGCCCCGGTTTCAGGTCGTGCGCCGCGGCGTCGCCGGGTGTGCCGATTTGCACCTCCGTTTCAAGCCGGTCGGTATCGGGGTTGAGCAGTGCGATCGAGCCGGCGTCGGCGTGGAAAGTGGTGGCGAAGACTTCGAGTATCTCGCGCAGCGCCGTCGAAGGATTGTCGGTCCGGGTGGCGAGCGAGGCGAGGGAGTACAGCGCCGGCAGTGCGCGCGGATCCGTGAATGGCGGCGGGCGGATCTCGGTCGGCAATTGGCCGGAAAGGCTGGGTGCGCGGATTGGCACGGGGTGAGCATGGCCGGGATGGGACGGCGGTGGCCAGAATTTCTCCGCTTCTTTTTTCGCCGGGCTTATACCCGCCTCCCGCGGATTTGGACCATTCGGAGAACGGACCTCCCGGTCCGTTCACGGCACAACTCGTCGCGTGAACCGAGTGCTCGGGCCCGGACACCACCCACCAACCAGGCTGGACTCACGCCATCACCCGGGCGGCGAGTTTCTCCCCGGCGGCCAGGCAGGTGGGCAACGCGATGCCGTCTCTGGCCTGGCCACCAATGAAGAGTCCGGGGTGGGTGCGCTCGGCCGCAGCCATGGTTTCGAGGTGGCTTTCATAGCCGAGGTTGTACTGCGGGATCGCCCGCGGCCAGAACGTGTGGCGTTGAAACACCGGTGCCCCGGTCACGCCCAGGAGCTGGCGCAGATCCGGTTCGACGGCGGAAAGAAGTTTCTCGGCCGGCAGCCGTGCGATCTCCGGCTGGCGCGCGCCACCCACCATCACGGTGAGGGCAACGTGGCCGGCTGGCGCGCGCCCGGGAAAAAGCGACGACGAGAACAGGATCCCGAGCACCGAGCGTTTCTCGATCTCGGGTACGAGCACCCCAAAACCATCGAGCGGGTGGGCAACTTGATCGCGCCGGTAGCCCAAAAAGAGCGAGGTGACGGGTGGATGTTCGATCCCGTCGAGCGAGGCGAGTGGTCGTTCGCCCAAGGTGCCGAAGCGAAGTTGCGCCAGCGCGGGTGCCGGGAGCGCGGCGATCACGACGTCGAACGACTCGTTGTGGGTCGAGGTGCCATCGCGCCAGACGACGCTCCACGGTTTGCCCGGGACCAGCGCCTCGATCTGGACGAGACGGGAAAGGGCGCCGGCGGGGAGGCGCGCGGCGAGAGCGGCCGGCAGGGTCTGCAGCCCTTGGCGGAAGCTCACGATGCCGCCGGTCGCGCGCGGTTTGCCACTGGCCTTGCGGGCCTTCGCCTCCGCGATCTGACCGCGGATGATCGAGCCGTGGGCCTGCTCGAGTTCCCAGAGTTTCGGAAAAGAATGACGGGCGGACAGCTTCTTGGGATTGCCCGCATAGACCCCGCTGACAAACGGGTTCAGGCCGTAGTCGACCAGTTCCTGGCCAAAATGGTCGCGGACAAATTCCTCGAGGCTTACATCCGACTTGCGCACGCGACGGCGGGAAAGGACTTCCGCGAACAACCGCACCTTCGCGCCGAACGAGAACAAGGGTGAGCTGAAAAGCGTTGGCGGCGAAGCCGGGGCCGCGACCGGTCGGCCACCCCGCACGATGTAGCGGTTCTTGGCGGCGGGATCAGCCGCCATCAATTCCGGGGTGAGCCCGAGTTCCTCGATCAACGTGGCGAGAGCGGGCTCGCCGGAGAGCAGCGAATTGGGCCCGCCTTCAATCAACCAGCCATTGACGATTTCTGTGCGCACCGCGCCGCCCACCCGATCGGAGGCCTCGAACACCCGCACGTGATGCCCGCGCTGGGCCAGGCGATACGCCGCGGTCAGCCCGGTCGCGCCGGCGCCCAGCACGGCGATGGATTTTGCAGCAGCGGAGGTGGATTGGTTGGGAGAGCTCACGATGGCAGAAAGGCTACCCTAAGTGGCCGCCCCCGGCTGCGCAATCGTTGCGGAAGGCTGGCGAGATCTTGCGCGGCACGGCAGGGGCCGAATCTCCGGGTAACCTATTGGGTTACTCTGCCTATGAAGATTTGCGCAAATCAGGCCGGCGACATAACGAAGTCGAAGTGACGCTAAAGCCCCCAATCATTAAGCTCCCACTCGTCTTTCCGGATGGCGTGGCCGTTTTCCAGCAGGGAAAACGGAGCACGCAGGTGGAGGGTTGCTGCGTGCGCGGGCGATTCAAGCGGTCGAAGGGCGGCCCGAGGGGTCAGACTTTAGGTGTTCAAGTGGGGGCATCGAGCTGTTCTCGACCCCATCGGGCTTTTCTGGCTTGGATCCCCGGTGTTGCCAGACAGGGCGGCGGCGATGAAAGTATCCGCAAGAAATTCGATCAAACCGCCCGGCGGATTGCGCGGGCCAATTCTATTCTTCAGCCGACCATGAAAACCCTGCTCGCCCTCCTGCTCCTCGCTCCGCTCACCGCGCTGCACGCCGCCGCCGCGACGATCCCCGCTCCCGCGCTTCGTGCCGGGGCGGCGGCCGTGGACATCACGCCGAAGCAATTTCCTTTGAACATGCCCGGCGGCCACTCGGCGAATATGGCTTCGGGCGTGCACGATCCGCTGCACTCCCGTGCGCTCGTGCTCGACGACGGCAAGACCACGCTCGTGATGGTCGTGGTGGACAACCTCGGGCTCGCCAAGGAAACGACGGCCGACGCGAAAGCCCTCGCCGCCAAGCGCACCGGCATTCCCGTGGACCGGATGCTCCTTTCGTCCACGCACACGCACACGGGGCCGTCGTCGAATTCGCGCGAGAGCGACAAGAACGGTTTCGCCTATCGCCAGGTGCTCGTCGAGGGCATCGCGGAGTCCATCGTTCGCGCGCACGGCAAGCTGCGGCCGGCGGCGGTCGGGACGGCGGCGCATCCGTTGCCCGATGAGGTGTTCAACCGCCGCTGGTATTTGAAGCCCGGCAAGATGCCGCTGAATCCCTACGGCAAGCTCGACGAGGTGAAGATGAATCCCGGCACCGATCCCGCCGCGCTCGAACGTCCGGCCGGTCCGATCGACCCCGATATCACGGTCCTTTCGGTGCAGGATACGAACCGCAAAGCGCTCGCGCTTTTCGCCAACTATTCCCTGCACTATGTTGGCGGTTCGCCGAAGGGTTTGATGTCGGCCGACTACTACGGTGAGTTCGCCCGCCTCATGCCATCACGCGTGCGCGGCGACGAAGGGTTCGTCGCGATGATGTCCAACGGCACCTCGGGCGACATCAACAACATCCCGTTTCTCGTCAACCGCCCGCCGCGCGAACCGTTCGAGCAGATTCGCATCGTTGCCGGGAAGGCCGCCGACACGGCGTGGCTCGCGTACCGAAAGATCGAGCGGCACGACGCCAATGCCCGCCTCGGCATGGTGCAGCGCGAGATCGTCCTGAAGTATCGCCGGCCCACCGGGGAGCAGGTGGCGGCGGCGAAGGCGGTGGTCGCGATCAAGGATCCCACCGCCAAGGAAAAGCTGCCGCGGCTCGCGGAAAATTATGCCCGCGGCACGATCACTGCGGCTGGGCGCACGGAGGACTCGATTACGGTGATCCTCCAGGCCATCCGCATCGGCGACTTTGCGGTGTGCGGCATTCCGTTCGAAACCTTCGCCGAGATTGGTCTGGAATTGAAGCACCGCAGTCCGTTCCCGCGCACGATGGTCATCGGCCTCGCCAACGCGCGCCACGGTTACCTCCCAACGCCCGAGCAGCATCGACTCGGCGGCTACGAAACGTGGCTCGGCACGAACGTCGTGCAGGAGGATGCCTCGGTCATCATCGTCAAGAACCTCCTCGCCATGCTCGGCGAGCTGAAGCAGCCAGAGTAGCCTTGCCGCCCAACCGGCTCAAGGCCAAGGCCAAGGACCTCGGATTTCAGCTTGTTCCAACGCCCGCTCCGGCGGGAAGTTTCTTGAGCGCACCCACTCCGAAGAATGCAGGTTTCACTCGTACAGGGAGCCAGGAAATCGGTCTAACAAGTAACGGCCCGACCCCGTTTTAACGGCGCTTCGCCGAAAGGCCGCCGACTTGACGCGACGTTAAACGCCGACATGATGTCCGACATGAAGACTTTCACCGTTCGCGATCTCGACCGTTCTCCAAGCGTGGTTCTGGATGCCTCGAGGGCAGATGGCTGCGTTCGCATCCGAGAACGCGGCGGACAAACTTACCTCATTACCCCAGAGGCTGCGCCTCAAAGGCGCATCTCGATGGTCCCTGGCTTTTCAGCCCGGAGAAACAAACTGTTCAAGGGAATGCTGTCTGCGTCGTCTGTTCGTGAGCTGGACAAAGCTATTGCCGGAGAATGAAGCCTTACGCGGACACGAATTTCTTCACGCGGCTTTATCTTTCGCTGCCGGAAAGCGATCAGGCCGACCGTCTCGTCGATCTGGCTAAAAGCGGCGAGGCATCCCTTCTGCCGGTCACATGGCTTCACCGCATGGAATTGGCCAACGCTTTTGAGTTTTCTGTTTGGCTGGGCAAGCAGGGTGGGCACCCGCGAGTGACTTCTCAAAACGCGGCGGTCGCTCACGAGAATTTCAAGGACGACTTGGCGGCCGAAACATTCATCGGTGCCGAAACGATCGAGATTTCTGCCCTTCAGTCGCTGTTCGAGGAGACGGTCGCACGCCAAACAGCAAAACACGGATTCAGGACCTACGACATTCTCCACGTGGTCTCCGCCCGGCTTCTTGGCTGCGATCATTTCTTCAGTTTCGACGCTCGCGCAAACAAGCTCGCCCAAATTGAGGGGCTCAAAATCCCGCCTCGCTGAACGGACATAGGCCTGCCAAAAGGGGGCCTGCCAAAAGGGGGCATGGGATGACTATTGGTTCGTTCGAAGACGAACCGCCGCGAGAGGGCTCCCGATGATCACAATTCCTGGGAAACAGGGTCATTGTCGCCCGCCGCCATGTCGGATCCGCCTCCGGCAAACACCAGCAAGAGCCGCAGCACGTGGGAAAGACGCATGGAAACTCCTCCTCAACGGACTTCGTCCCACAGGTACTCAAACCGCACGATCTGCGGCGGCCGTTTGTTCACGCCTTTGTAGGTGATGATATTCAGGCGGGTTTTCCCGTCCACGGTCCGAAAATACGGCACGGCATAATAACCGTCGCTCACCCGTGCGTTTTCGGCGTTGTCGAGGATGGCATAGGCGGAAATCACGAGGCGGTCGGGCTCGATGCGAAACAGGCACAACTGCATCGGCATGCTGCTGCCGGGCCGGGCGGGGTCGGCATTCTTTTCCGACGACGATTGGGTGGTGTTGCGGCCGAGCAGATAAATCTTCCCGTCCCGGGCAAACAGGCGCGGACGGCCGACATGGGCCTTGATGAAGGCATACGTCCCGGTGAGATTGATCTGGCGGATCTGGTTGAATTTCGCGTCCACGTGGTGGAGCCGGTGCGTGCTGTCGTAGCCGCGCGTGCTGATGAGAAAGCCGTCGCCGTGCCGGATGAAGGTGCTTTCATTGATGGAGATGCCGCCAAACTCCCGGCTCAAATTGCGCACGAAGTGCCAGGTGCGCCCGTTGTCCGTGGAGTGCAGCACATCGACCGAGCCGGATTTCGGCCGCTCGGCGATCACCGCTTTTCCGCCGGTCAGGGAGGAAAAGGTCATGACGAGCATCCAGGTTTCATTTCCCTCCGTGATGAATTCGAACGGATAGCCGTACTCCACGCCGTCCACCACGCCGATGCGCTCGACGGGGCCGAAAGTGTGGCCGCCGTCGGTGGAACGTACAAAGCGCGCCCCGATGCGGGTGGTGACATCGGCCGGGTCGGTTTGCTGCGTGTCGATGTAGTTTCCAATGTCGCCATTGGGGAAGCGCACCCACTCGCCCGACTGCATGATGGCACCGTCAAGCTTCGCCATCACCTGAAGCTCGCGCACCGCGCCGGTCAGGCCGTTGATCCGGACGCTTTCCTGCACCGACCCGTTGTCACCCCCATGGGAACGCGTCCGCTTGTAGGAGATGAGTACATCGTCGCCCAGGTCGATCACCGCGGGAAACGCGAGATAGGGCCGGACCACGTTTTCCCCGTAGCTCATAATCACCTGGTTTTTCCGGAAAACAGGAACGCGCTGGACGGCGCCGGCCTGGTCCGCGCCAATCGCGGGCCGGGTCAGGGCGAAGGAGAGCAAAGCCAGGAGACAGAGGCGACGGGGGATAATCATGGAGGAGGGAGTTGCTGATAGGAAATTGGATTCTCAGCGGGAGAGGTTCAAGGGGCGGGTGATCGCAGAAGAGTCCGAGGCACCCCCCTTATTGCCCCAAGCCAACGGAGGGCAACTTCGACTTTTGGCGTCACGAACCGAGCGACGGCACTGTTCCAAGGGGAAAAGATCGAAAAAATCGGCCGGCAACGGCTCGGTACTTGGCGGAGACGGGCCGCCGGTCGTCAAAATCCACGATCCGCGCGTCGTCCGTGAAGCGGACGCCACGCATTGTCCAGCACCGTCGCGGGCACGCATGCCGTTGCGGTTTGTCATCCATTAAATGACAAACACGTCTAACGAACGCGGAGATTGTGGGCGGGCGCGGTTGTGACTTCAGGTCGCGGTGCGAATTGTCGCGGTTGAGTTCTCCGCATGCGGCGTCATCGCCAGGCTGTCACCGTATCGACGAGCGCCTGCATGCACTCGATTTTGGCGTGCGGCATGATGCCGTGGCCGAGATTGAAAATATGGCCCGAGGTGCCGCGCATCGA
>JBIJCX010000496.1:0-5250 GCA_044344465.1 Opitutaceae bacterium | reverse complement strand
CAGGCTCAGGTGCCAGTAATAGTAGGCTTCGGCATTCACCGCCTTCATGCCGTCGATCCATGAATGCGCCCGTCCGTTGAGCGTGGCGGCTTTGACGGCGGCGAGTTGCGCTGGGCTTTGCGTGTAACGTCCGGACGAAAAATCGAACGCCCGGCCGGCTCGCAAATGCGAGACCAATACGGCCACCCGCGCAGCCAGCAGACGGCGGGGCTCGATGCCCTGCACAAACTCCGGCCAGGTCAGATGACCGCGCATCTTGTCGAGACCGTCATGCAGCAATGGTGCGTCGGGGTAGTCGGCCAGGATTTTGGGTTTGGTCGCGGTCAGCGCGAGGCAGGCACGCATCGTGTCGTCGAGCGTGGCCTCGCGGCTGGGTCGGTTGGAACGATACCCCGATTCCTGGGCTTGTATCGCATCGTAGGCGGTGGCGACCTTGGCGAAGTCCGTCGCCGCTTCGAAAAGCACGCCGACATCGAACAATTGCTTGGCGACTTGCTGGACGTCGGCCGGCAATCCAGCGGGGTCGCGCAGCGTGATTCCGGTGGTCGTGGGCGCGAAAGCGGTGAGCTTGTCTCCGAGCAGGCTCTCGACCGTCGGAATCCGCACCAAGACTTCACGTTCCGGCTCCAAAAACCGCGTGCGAATCGGCCGGCGGACCACCTCATGCACTTCGTGGGCTTCCTCGACCACGTCGAGCAACACCTCGGACATGGTGTCGCCGGCGAGTGCGGAGCGGTAGAAAAATTTGAAATGGCGCCGCTGGGGCAGGCCGCGGGCGCCGCGCGCGTCTTCCTCGTAGCGGAGGAAGGGCGCCCGACGGCTCAATAGGGCGAGCACCTCATCGACTTCCGCAGGCGGCCGGCCGCACACGATATCAATGTCGCGTGAGAGTCGCCGGGGTTGCTGAAGGTGCAAGAGCAGGCTCGTGCCACCTTTGAATAGGAAGGGCAGCCCACTCTCTTCCAAGTAACCGAGCAGCGTGAGGGCATAGACACATTTTTCGAGGATCGCCGGGTCACACCTGCCCAGTTGCAGCCGCTGGCGGTGAATCCACTCGGGCGTGTAAACGGCGGGACTAAACATCGAATTAACGTTTGTCACTATCGCCGCAGTAGTGACGTTGGATAACTGGCGCTATGGCCGGTATGTCCAACTTTCGGGATTCTGCATACCTAAGCAGAGAGCCAAGTTGCATCAGATATCGCTCAAGCACGCTCCGCACGACCATTTTGGCATCGCTCGTATCCATCAGGCCCAAGAGGTCGGTCTCCGCGAGCAGATCGACGAGGACATGCTCGATGGCGGACTGACGGCCCGTCGGGGCCGGTTGGCGACCCAGTGCCGGTCGCAGCACGACCATTTTCTCGCCGGGACGGACAACTTTAGCGGCACTCGACGGCGAGGGATTGACCGCTACATCCCAACCCAGCTCATCTAGTTTTTCACCGACCGATTCGAGCGTGTCGGTCGAGGCATGCAGGAACGCCACCGGGTGGGCCAACAAGTGATGCATCCATGGGTTAACCTGCACCGTGCTCCAGGTGGTGAAGTCGAGGAGCGGGAAGGCCTTTTCCGCCGTCCGAACAAGTTTGGCGAGGGGCCTGGGGTCGAGCGTGATGCGGTCGCTCAAACGCGAATACCAGTCGCGACCGGCACTGTGAACGATACCCTCCCGGACGGCATCGGAAAGATAGACCTTCAGGGAGCCGTCTGTCAGTGCGAGGCCGCGCGCTTTCACGGCCTCCCGGATGGCAGAAAGCGAATAATACGCCGCCTTTTCCCCGAGGACGGGGATGATCTCCTGCAGGAAGATGCTTTTGGCGGAGGTGGTCACTGGACAAAGACAGAAGCGGAGAAACAGATGGGGCCGGTTAAAGACAAATGCGCCGCGATGGTGATCACATGAAAAATCGGAACTGATAGGTTTGAGGACGCAACTCCGGCATTCGCTTCACAACCTGCGCTAGAACCTGCGCATATGCCATGGTCACCGGCAGCCGGTCATACAACGAATCGTTGTTCCAATTCATTTTCGTAAGCCCCAACACAGCGCTACACCCGGGAGCCCATGGGCCGTGGCCTGCGAAACGATGCAGCAGCAGCGGCATCGGAATGCCCTTTCCTTCCTTGTAGAAATCCTTTCCGCCCACGGCTGCTGGTGCGTTGCCTTGGGTCCAAAGGAGAACAGATCTGCCATCAAGAAGAACTGCCGTGCCACGGTTGATCGGGTAGCCGCTGGGTTCACCTTTGCGGAGCCCGAATAATCTCGGCTGATTGATGAGCACTCCTCGCCACGCAACGTCCTGCTGCACCTGAATGAGGTCGATGCTTTCGCAGGCAGTGAGCGCCTCGAAACAGCCCTCAATTTCGTCGTGCTTAAACTCCGTCGATTTGTGGACGACGATTCGCCTCGGCGCGGAGCCACTGTGACGCCGCTGATAGAGAGACAACGTTCGCGTCATGACGCGGCGCATCTCGTTGCGTGAGAGAAATGGATTATCGCGTTCGACTCGAACATCATCGGTCTCGTAAGCGACAAACTCTAATCCTGAACCTTCTGCGTCGAAGACTTGGGAACAACATGTGACGTAGCGGTGCGTTTGTGCGTGCTCGCGCATCGCGTAGCTCAACCCGACGTAGGCCGTATCCGGTTCGGCGTTTGCCATCTTCCACGGAATGCCACCGGACTTGCAGTAAAGGGCTATGCTTAGCCGCCATGCAACGCTACAACGGCAAAAGTAACGTAGGGCACTGTCTTCGCGAAGGATTTGGGTCGGTAAACTTCGCGCCGCCATTACCGCTTTGAGGTAATGATGTAGGTCGAAGTCGCTGTCCTCACCGCCATAGAATCCAGAACTCCAACGATTCGGCAGATAGATCGCGACGACATCGAACTCGTGCCGGATTGCGCTAAGGTCACGCAACACACGAGAGAGAGCCTCGGCCAGAAACACATAAGGCGCGGCTGACGCCTTAATGTCTTCGTCGAACTTCGGCGGCAATTCAACGAGCGCAGCCTCTGTGGCGAGCGCCACTTTCACCCGGAAAACTCTTGTGAATCCTGGGAACGGCACAAGGTACGCCCGTCTCTCCTTTGGCTGATGGACCTGCTCCAATTCGGCTACCAACCTACGAACCGCAGCAATTTCGCCGTGTGGTGCCACTACAGCTACTCGAATGGGGTCAATGACGCTCTTCAGCAGTGAGCGACTGTATGGGCCGAATTCGATCAACCCCTGAAGTGGATGCAGATGCGTCTCGTCCCTCACGGGATGGAAAAGCAGTCTCGGCTCGTTGAGCAGCGCATGTGCTGGAAACTCAACACTCATCGGCGTTCTAGCCTCCACGAGTAGCCGGGCTTCTTCCCGATGCAGAATACCGCGTCAACTCCGTCCTCGATACCAAACGCGGCGAGACAGCTTTCCGGTTTCCCACCAGTGATGATATCGCCCCAAGCATCGAGTAGTAGATTCCATCTGTTGTTATATCGGGACGCTGACCTCTGACGCTGGAACTCTCGCACCGCTTCCCAATTGCCGGTTTCGGGGATCTCGGCGACCCAAGTCGTCGGTACAAACAACAGCCAAAACCGAGAGGCTCGGCGTTCAATATGAATTTCGATCCCATCAGCCCACCAACCACCGAAGTCGAAGGCTCCGGAGATGGGCCCCCGCACCGCATCACGTAAGGCGTCAAATGTTGTGGCACCCACCTGATCGAATGGCACTGCGAGTAGATGTGAGAACCTTCTCCGCCGCGCGAGCAACCCGCGTTCGCGGGACAGAGCCTGCGTTAGCGCGTCATACAAGAGACCCAGTTCAACCGACTGAAAGTCCAATCGATTCGGCTCGATGGAATGAAGATCGAAAGCACTCGGTTCGTAATTTGCGAACGTCCGACGAACTTCGTTATCGCTGCCGAACGCCAAGACCCCTGCTTTGCGGCGGGCGGCCAATATGGTCGAACCGCCCTCGCGAACAGCGTCCCTCACTTGCTTTGCTCCGCCGATCTTGCACGTCAACTTTCGGCAATTGGTAGGAAAAGCAACAATTGGGAGCGCGTTGAATCTAATTACGGGCCAGCCACCTTTGGAGCTCGGAACAGGTGCATCGCTCACTCGCGGCCGCTCGGATTCGAGAAGCTTGACGATTTCCAACGGGAGATCGCGTTCCAATAACAGCATGTCCTGCATGAGTTCGTCGAAACTGTTTGCCTCAACGAGAGCTGCTTCAATTCCGGCTCTCTGTGCCAACTCTAACAGTGCTAGCACGCGACCGAACGGTTTAGCTCCGGGCCGGACCACCCAAAACAAACCAGCTGGAAACGCACCTCGCGATTTTACACAGTCTTGAAAGACTGCCATTATAGAATCATCGCGACCACTGTATCCGGCAACGATGAGTCCGGCTCGGGCAGAGGCGTCGCGAAGCGACGACCGGAGTCGTTCATCTTGGGCTATTAACTCATGAGCCGTATTCTTGAGTTTCCGCGATGTGAAGTCACCGTGGAGCTTTACCAAAAGTGGCCAGCGATTCTCTTGAAATGACTCGGCCGCGATCTGCGGAGTATCCAACGTTGCGACGCTCAGTCGCGCGGTAGTTTGAAAGAGTTTCGCCGCCGCGTCTTCCACGTTCCGATCGAAGTTTGTCGTCCAGACAACGCGCACTCGATCGCGCACCATCATCGCCGCCAATGCCAGGTGTCCGAAGGTGGGACGGCCCTTCTGAATCATCGTTTCTATGTAGCGTCTGCGGTCCGCCTCACTGGGATGCACCGCTTGGAATAGCTCTGCGTATTCTAATTCGGAGTTTGCGGCGGGAAATCGGCCAATCGCGTCGCAAAAGCCTTGAATTTTCTTTTGCAGCGCAGGGTCGTGCATATCTTGGCACAGCCGCACCGAAATTTTCTGCTCGCTGCAATAAAGCGACCGTTTGAAGTCCCAGATCATGTCCCCCGCCGTCGGGATTCCCGACGTGGCGGAGGCACCAGCACCAAGGAACCACATCAGGTTCGGCGCACGAGTTGCTGCCTGCCTGACCAACTCCGCGGAAGTCATGCGCAACGGAGAGGCGACTACCATGAGGTCAGGATACATCTGATGTTCGGACCCTTTGTGGCGCCACGGAGCGCGTCGAATACAGTACTTATGTTGTCGGCAGTCACCGTGGCCCAGTCAGGGTCAGAAGGTGTCTCTTTCAAAAGCCACCTGGCATGGGTTTCGATGAGAGAGACGAATGCGGGCTGTGTTGC
>JBIJCX010000167.1:0-17382 GCA_044344465.1 Opitutaceae bacterium | reverse complement strand
GGCTCGCAGAGTTGGATCAATCGCAGCGTCGCCACGACGTTCACGGCCAGTTGCTGCTGCGCCGCTTCAGGCGAAATTTCCCGCCAGGGTGTGCGAAACTGGACCGACGCGTTCAAGACCAGGATGTCCGGGTCGCCCAAGCGGGCCACGACTTCCGCGTGCAAGCGCTCCACCGCCGCGAGATCCGACAACTCAGCCTGCGCGACGATCGCTTTCACCCCGTATGACGCGGCTTGCGCGGCCGTCGCCTCTGCCAGCGCACGCCGGCCCGCGCAATGGATTGCCACGTCCGCCCCGGCTTCGGCGAGCGCCAGCGCGATCGACTGGCCAATGCCGCGACTTGAACCGGTCACGAGCGCGCGGCGCCCAACGAGACGAAATTGTTCAGACGTGCTCATGGTCAGACACCGCCCACGATCGGGAACCATTCCGGCCGAAAAGGATCGGCGTGAAACCGTGCGTAGTAATCGCCCTTCGCCTCGAAGAGCCGCTCGTATTTCTCCATTTTCTCTGGATCGAGCTGCACGCCGAGTCCCGGGCCCGTGGGCACGCGGATGCAGCCGGCTTCGTAGCGCAACGGCCCGCCGACAATAATGTCGTCGGTCAGGTAGTGGTAGTGCGCATCGCCGGCAAAGGTCATCTCCGGGATGGTCGAAGCCGTGTGGAGCATGGCGGCCAGCTCAATTCCGAACTCCGCTCCGCTGTGCATCGCCACGCCGAGGTTGAACGTGCGGCACACCGCCGCCAGATCCTTCACGCCGCGCGGTCCTTCCCAGTAGTGAATATCGGTCAGCACGATGTCGACCGCACCGAGCTTGATCGCGGGCGCGAGGTCATCGAAGCGCGCAGGATACATGTTGGTCGCGATCGGAATCCGGATCTGTTTTCGCACCTCGGCGTTGCCGTTCAAGCCCCACGCGGGATCCTCGAAATACTCGATCGCGAGCGGCTCGAGGCGACGTCCGATCCGGACGGCGGTCGGCACCGACCACACGCCGTTGGGATCGATGCGGAGACCGAAGCCAGGGCCGAGGCGCTCGCGGCACAACTCCAGCACGCGGGCTTCCTCGTCCGGCGCCATCACGCCTGCCTTTAGCTTCATTGCCTTTACGCCGAGCGTCGCGTGCAGCTCCTCGCACCAGTCGGCGAGATCCTCGGCGCGCTCGTCGTGCCCGCCGCCCGGTCGATCATAGCGCCAGAAGAGATACGCGATGAATGGAATCCGATCCCGCACGCTGCCGCCCAACAAGTCGCTGAGGGAGCGGCCCGTGGCTTTGCCCTGGATGTCGAGGCACGCCATCTCAATCGCGGCGTAGAGCCGTGCATTGGAAAGATAGTAGATGCTGCGCAGCACCTTTAGTTTGATTCGTTCGAGGTGAAAGGGATCTTCGCCGACCACGCGCGGCTTGAGCTTCGCGAGCGCGCCGCGCTGGTCGCCGCCGCCCACCTCGCCCAGGCCAGTGATGCCCTCGTCGGTCACGAGTTCGATGATCGTGCGCAGGAAATAGCCGGGGTGCACCCCCGTGTTGTGACGGAGCTGGCAGGTGAGCGGAATCGCCACCGTACGGGCCTTGAGGTCGATAATTTTCATGCAACGTTGGAGTCCGGAATCACCTCGACGATTTGATCACGCCGGAACGTGAACTGCCGCGCCGCCAGCAACACGAGCCCTGCCGCCGCGAACACGACGGCGAGCAGGAGCAGACCCGTTTCGAGGCCGGACACCGACTTAATCCAGCCCAGTGCCAGCGGCGCAGACGCACCGGTGACAAACGCCGCGGACAACATCAACCCCGCCGCCGTGGCGCGATAGCGCGGCTCGACCACGTCGAAGAGCGCGGCAAACAAGTTGGAGTCGTAGAGCCCGCGGAAAAATCCGAATCCAGCCAGCCCGACAAACACGGTGTTCAGGCCCGGCCACCACGCCACGACCGCGATGAACGGCGCGCCCAGCAGCAGACCGAGGCACTTCATCTCGAGCCGAATCGCAGCCCGGCGCGCTCGCCACTGATCGGCCACGCGCGCGCCCACCATCACGCCCGCGGCGGCGGCGAGAAAATGCCAGAACATCGAGTGAAACCCCGCGCTGGCGAGCGCGAGGCCGTAGTTCTCGTGCAGAAACGTCGCCATCCAGGTCGTGTAGCCGACGTTTACGAACACCTGCCCGCCAAACGCCACCGCCAGCAGATAGAACGTCGGCTTGGGCAAGATATGGGCGAGCGTCTCCCGCAGATTCGGCGGCGCAGGTGCGGGTGCGGTCGAGGACATCGGCGTGTCCGCCCGGTCGTTTTTCAGGTTCAGCGCCACGACGATGCTCCACAGCAGACCCATCGCGCCGAATCCCAGGAAGGCCACCCGCCAACCGAACTGTTGACCGAGCCAGCCCGCCAGCCAACCGCTAACTACGATTCCGACATACAGCGCGCTCTGGTGAATCGCCAGCCCCAGCGAGCGTGTCCGCCGATGATGCTGCCCGATCAGAGCGCTGGCCGACGGATAGTAAAACGACTCGCCCGCACCGGTTGCCAGGCTCCGGCAAAGGATCAACGTCGTCATCGAACCGGCCAGCCCGGTGAGCAGCGTGCCAGTGCTGAATGTCAGCAGGCTCAACCCGACAATCATGCGTTTCTGGCCAACGTCGCCAAGGTAGCCGGCAATCGGCACGAGCAACCCGTAGGCGAATGTGAACGTTGATGCGATCAGGCCAATCTGCACGTCGTTCAGTCCGAGGTCTGAGCGGATCAGCGGAATGAGCGTGTTGAAAATCTGCCGGTCGCCTTGGTGCAGGAAGAAGCAAACCCACAACACGGCGAGCAGCCGCCAGCGGTACGCGAAGCACGGCGCAGCGGGGTCGCAGCTCATGACGCCAATTTCGCCGCACGCCGCCAAGTGGGCAATTCAATTGCGGGACTGTTATTATCCCTATTGATTAGGTGTTGAACTGGCGTCTCCCGACGCACATGTAGTGCACGCATGCCCACGCACACCCATGTTCCCGTGCTCCGACGGGCGATTCGCCTCCTGGAATCGCTCGCGCAACGCGAGTCGCTCACGGCCAAGGCGCTCTCCGTCGAGCTCGGTATCCCGCCCGCCACGTGTTATCGAATCCTTTGCACGTTCGCCGAGGCGCATTGGGTACGCCGGGATGCCCTTGGTGGCTACCACCTCTCGCAGGCGCTCGGCTTGGTGGGCGGGCTCGCCCGCCGCATGGGCATCGTGCTGCCGCGCCTCGCGGAACCGCTGAAACGACTCGCCGAGCGCACCCGACTCACCACCAAGGTGACCATTCGGGAAGGCGCGGAGTGGCTCATGATTGCCCGCCACGAAGTGCCGAAGGACATTACCGTCTCGCAGCGCGTCGGCATGCGGTCGCCCATCTACATCGGCTCGGTGGGAGCGGCCCTGCTCGCCAACGAAGACGATGCGCAAATCCACCGGCTGCTGCTCAAAGTGAAGCCCGCCGCTGCGAACGACACGTGGCGCCGGATTCGCTTCTGCCGGTTGCGACGCTACGCGGTGGATCTCGGAGAGACGCATTCCTCCATCCATGCACTTTCGGTTCCGCTCGACCTTGGGTTCCCTGATTCGCCGGCGGCGCTCACGGTGTTCGGATTGCCGGACGAAATGCCGGCCAAGTCCATCCCGAAACTTGTCCAAGGACTCCGGGCTACCATGCGCGAGATCGAGGCTGACCTCGTTCCAATTGAAAATAGAAATAGTGGGTGAAACAGTGGCCATGCAGTTTTTCCAGCAGCTACGGGCGGTGGTTTGATTCCCTTTGGGGCACATACCCCGAAGCTTGCTTCGGCTTGGTTAGATGTAGGAGCGGCTTTACGCCGCGATGGGTTGGCCCGACGAGAAATCGCGGGGTGAACCCGCTCCTACAGTTTCCGGCAGATGCCCCGCCGCTTGCGGAGGGGGTGTTCACATTGTGATGAAATAAGGAAATTGAGTTGATTCTTTCATTTCTTTTTTCAAATTGCCGCCGTTGCCCATGCCTTTTCCTGTTCAATTTCGAGGTGCGCGACTCCTGCAACGATGCGCAGCACTGCTGGCCCTGCTCGCGGTGTCGCGTGCGGCCGCGGCTGAACCGTCGAACGCGTCAGCGTTCACTAATTCACTCGGGATGCGGATGGTGCCGGTAAATCCCGGGGCGTTCCGCATGGGGGAGGGGAGGGCGACGCCCAAATCGGTCTTTGGCCAGGCCGCGTATCTCACCCACGGCGATTGGGACGAACATCCGGTGCATGACGTGAGGATCACACACGTTTTTCACATCGCCGAGGAGGAGGTCACGAGCGCGCAATTTCGCGCGTTTCGGGCGAACTTCCGGGGTGCCGCCGAGTTTGCGCCGCACGCCTCGGGGATGAGCTGGGATGAGGCGGTGGCGTTCTGTGCGTGGCTGAGTGCGAAGGAAGGCAAGCTGTACCGCCTGCCGACGGAGGCGGAGTGGGAGTACGTCTGCCGCGCCGGCACCGACCTGTGGTTCTCCTCGGGCGGCGAGCGACCGCCGGCGCCCGGCACCGCGAACCCTTGGGGCGTGAAAAACCTGCACACGGGCGTGGCTGAGTGGTGCCACGATTGGCACGGTGAATACCCTGCGGGCCAGCAAACCAATCCGGTTGGACCGGCTGGCGGCATCGCGCGCGTCGTGCGGGGCGGCGGCCTCGACAAGGTCACGCCGTTTTACGCGCGCGCGGCCAACCGCGCCGGGGCTCCGCCGAATTTTCCGCCCAAGTCCGTCGAGGACATGGCGGCGTTGATCCAGCCGGTGGCTCCGAGCGGTGGCGCCCCGACCGTACCTGAGGCCGCCGGGAAAGCCGCGCCGTCCAGTCTCAAGAGTGAAATGCTCTACAAGAATTTCGTGCGCAGCACACCCAACCACCAGGGGCAGCATCCGATTGGCTTTCGGGTGGTCTGTGCGCCACTGCCGGTCACGCCGCCGACTCCGGCCCACACGGCCTTTTCCAATCAGGGCGTGTCCCAGTCGGGCCCGCCGGCGAACATCGGCCCAAACCCGGAGCGGCCGTGGTTTCGCAAGCGCTTGCTCCTGCCTACCCCGCCGGAAAACACCCCGCCAGCGCAACTCGCCGCGTTTCGCACGCTCGGGTTGCCCCGTGCGATGCTGCGGCACCACCACAGTCCCGGCCTCGAGGTCGCGCCCAACGGCGATGTGATCTTCGTTTCGTTCACTGCCGTATCCGAAACCGATCCCGACGTGTCGCTCATCACGACGCGCCTCCGCTTTGGCGCCGACGCCTGGGATCCCCCCGATGCGTTTCTCGATCTGCCCGACATCGACGATCATGCGCCGATGCTCTGGAATGACGCCGGGACGCTCTGGTTCATCTGGGGCGCTAACAAACTCGATTCCGGCTTTCCCTTCCAGTGGCTCACCTCGCAGGACAATGGGGCTTCGTGGAGCGCCACCCGCTTTCCGGTCTTCACGACCTCGGTCGGTGGTTACTCCGCGCAGCCGATCACCAACGCTTTTCGCGACCGGACGGGCCGCATCAACATCGCGAGCGACGGCGTGGGGCCCGAGTCCGTGCTCTGGCAGAGCGACGACAACGGCACGACGTGGCGCGACCCGGTGGGGCGCAGCGCTGGTCGCCACACGGCATTTGTCGAACTGCGCGACGGCCGGATCCTCGGGATGGGCGGCAAGAGCTCGCAGATCGATTACCATATGCCGCGCGCGATTTCGAGCGATGGCGGCCGGACCTGGATGGTTTCCAAAACACCCTTCTGCTGGCTCGGCAGCAACCAGCGGCCGGCGTTCATCCGACTCGCGAGCGGCCGATTATTTTTCGCCGGCGATCTGCAAAATGAAAAGGGTTCGCAACCGGCCGGATTCTCCGAGCGTGGCGCGGTGGTCGCGATCTCGGAAGACGATGGCGAAACCTGGCGCATTCGCACGCTGCCCGGGACGCAGCCCCACGAGGAGCCGGTCCGCGCGGGCCAGCTTCGCGGCGGCACCCTCGGTTACGCCGTTGCGCGGCAGGCGCCGAACGGGCTCATCCACCTCATCGCCACCATGACCGAGCCGTGCCTGCACTTCGAATTGAATGAGGAGTGGATCCTGCGCGGCGACGAAAGAATCGCCCGCGCCGATGATGCCGCGCTCCGCCGCAACCCGGCCAGCCAGGTGAGGGACGTACGCGAGTTCGTCGAGCGCGATGCCGCGGGTCGCGTGCGGTTGCGCTACTCGGGGGGCATCGCCGACGATGGGCGTTTCGTGCTGCACGGGAAATGCCGGTGGCACCTGCCGGACGGTCGAGTGCAGCGCGAGGCTGATTACGCCCTCGGGGTTCTGACCGGCCGTGAGACGATGCGTGACGCGGGCGGCGCACTCGCCTGGACTCGCGAGCACGCGGCCGATGGCGCGAACGAATTCACGACGTACTGGCCCGGGGGTGGGGTCCGCACGCGATCAAGCTGGCGCGATTTGCGCGCGGAGGGGGTGGCCAGATTGTTTGCGTCTGATGGCCGCGAGCAGATGCGGGTCGAGTTCGAACACGGCCGCCTGAAGTCGGTCACCGGCGAACCCGGGGAGTATTGAGTCATGGCAACCCGCGCCTCGTTCCCTTGGGGCATTATTGCCCTGATTGGGCTGAGTGCTCCGCTTTTTGGCGCCGGGCAGTCTCGCCCGCCCAACATTCTCTTCATCCTCGCCGATGACATGGGCTGGAACCAGGTGGGTTACCACGGATCGACCTACTACGAGACCCCGCACATCGACCGTCTTGCCCATCGCGGAGTGCGCTTCACCGACGCCTACTCCGCCGCCCCGATTTGCTCGCCGACCCGGGCCGCGCTCATGACCGGCAAGTCGCCGGCGCGGTTGCACCTCACCGATTACATTCCCGGCCGGCTCTGGGAGGACAAACCGCTGGTGACGCCAAAAATGCAGCAGGGCCTCCCGCTCTCCGAGCGCACCCTCGCAGAGCGACTGCAGGAGCGCGGCTACGCGACCGGCCTTTTCGGCAAATGGCATCTCGCGCCGGATTACGAATACCGGCCCCACCGTCCGATGGACCCCGAGTCGCAGGGATTCGACACCGTGTTTCACACGCGGAAACCCGAGGACGAGGATATCAAGGGCAGGAAGCCCGACGCGCACAACGCCGACGAGATCACCGATCACGCCCTTGCGTTCATTCAGGCCAATCGCACGCGGCCGTTTTTCTGCTACGTCGCGCACAACGTCGTGCATCGCCCCCTCGGCGAGGATACTGCGCGAACCGAAAAATACCTCAACAAGTCCGGCGGCGGGCGGCCCGAAAACATTCCGGTGATGGCCGCGATGATTGAACGGATGGACACCGGCATCGGCCGGTTGCTCGAGGCACTCGCAGCGGCGGGGATCGCGGAAAACACGATCGTCGTATTCACGTCGGACAACGGCAACGTGCTCGCCGATCAATCGCAGGCGCCATTTCGCGGTGGCAAGGCCACGCTGTGGGAAGGCGGCATTCGGGTGCCACTCGCGATCTACTGGCCGGGGGTGACGCGGGCCGACGCCGTCAGTCACGAACCCGTCGTCACTCCGGATCTGTTTTTCACGCTGTGTGAAGCGGCGGGTGCCCCGACGCGCGATGTGCCTCCCGATGGCGTGAGCCTGGCGCAGCATCTGCGTACGGCCGCCCCCTTGGGACGGACGGCGCTCTTCTGGCACTACCCGCATTATCACCACTTGGGCGACATGCGCCCCGCGAGCGTTGTCCGCGCGGGGCGCTATAAGCTGATCGAGTGGCATGAGGGTGCGCAGCTCGCCCGCGGCCCGGTCGCCAGTTTGTTCGATCTCGTCGCGGATCCGGGAGAGCAAAATGATCTGGCCGCGACCAATCCGGAATTGGTTGCACCGCTGCGCGAGAAACTCGGCCGCTGGCGTGCGGCGGTCGCCGCGCAGGAAATGACCGTCCGCCCGATCGGCGGGGTAAAGGTAAGTGCCGCCGCGGACAATCAGACTGCCACCGCAGCGCGGTCTGAGGTGGCCGGGTCGACCCGCTAGCCGCATTCCTCTTCGCTGGGGCCATGGCCACACCGTCCAATTCTCCCGCGATCAGTGATGTGGCTAACGCCGCTGATCTTGCCCGCGGCACGGTGCCGCGGCGATCTCAAGCGTGCCGCGTTCAGAAAGCTGCCAGTTTTTTTCACGCGGCATGCGCCGCGGCTTGCACGGTCGGTGCCGACAAAGATCGTCGTCCTGCACCGCAATTTTTTCCAACCCCGGCTCCGACATGAAATCAAATCAGCTCCCTGGCCCCTTGGCTGCTCCCGCTATTTCCCACCCTCGCAATTCGCGTTGGCCGCTGCGGTGGGTTCTCGCGGTCCTGTGCATTTCCACCGGCGCCATGGCGGCCGAGCGCGCAGTCTCAACTCGTCCGCCCGCGCGGATCAACAAGGCGATCGAGTTGCTCGCGGCGGGCCAGCCGGTTTACTACGACTATGGCCGTGGCGGCCTGGAGGAGGGGAAGCTGGCGGCGCAGACCTGGGCCGATCTTCTGTTCTACGATATGGAGGGAGCCGCGCTTGATTTCACCCGGTTGCGGGCGTTCATGCAGGGACTCGTCGCCGGCGGACCAACGCCAAGCGGGCATCGCACACCGGCCGTCATCGTCACTCTGCCCCTCTACGCGCTCGATGCCGACACCGTGCGCGCCAACCATTGGATGATCCATCAGGCGCTGGCGTGCGGCATTCACGGGCTGCACATCTGCCACGCGCGCAATCCGGCAGCGGTTGCGGCGTTCATCCGCGCCGCACGCTACGAAATTCACCGGCAGGGCGTCGGGGCGGGCCTCGAGGAAGGACTGCGGATGTTCGGCGCGCACGAGTTCGCTTCCGGCATCTGGGGAGTGACGCCAAAGCAATACTACGGGGTGGCCGATGTGTGGCCGCTGCATCCGAAAGGCGAACTCATGGTGGGCGTAAAGATCGAGGACCATGTCGGGTTGCCCCACACGGAAGGCATTGTGCGCGTGCCTGGCGTGATTTTTGCCGAGTGGGGCCCGCGCGACACGAGTTATGCCAACGGTTTCCTGGACGTGGCTTTCGATTACGGACGCAAACCTGGGGTCGTTGAACCCCCGCCGCTCAAGGCCGCGGCTGACCGGGTGATCGCGGCGAGCAAGGCGGTGAAGGTGTTCGTGCTCGACAACGTACGCCCGGAAAACGTCACGCAGATGATTGATGCCGGCATCATGATTGGCGCCGGCGGCATCAAGGAAGCGGCCGAAATCGGGCGGAAGCATACCAAACGAGCCATGCCCTGAGCCTTTGGCGAAGTCGTCAGATTCCAGTCCGCGGCCAGGAGTCGCCGGAAGCTGGAAATCTACTCCTTTCCTTCTGCCTTCATTCGCAATGGGTCCGATACCCCGAAGCTTGCTTCGGCTTGGTTGGCTGTAGGAGCGGCTTTATGCCGCGATGGATTGGCAAAATCGCGGCATAATGCCGCTCCTACAGTTTTCGGCAAATGCCCCGGATCTTGCTCCGGGGATGTTTACTAAAAAAATGTGTGGGAATTGTTCGCTCGGGGATCGGCGATCTTTCCACGCGTGAAGGTTTCGGCGATTAACTACTTGGTGGATGCCGGCCCGCTTATCGGGTTTCTGGACGGCGATGACCAATGGCAGTATCTGCTGATGGACGCCGGGGACGCCACGTTGGTCGTATTGTCGGAGCTGTGCCCACGTGCGCGGCTCATCACGGTCGATGCTGATTTCCGCCACTACCGGCGTTTCCGCAACCAGGCGATTCCGATTGTTATTCCTGATTGAATGTGGCCGCCGGGCGATCCGGCAGCAATTTTCGCAGCCCCGTGCTGCCGCCTAAGACAGCGTCACACCCATGCGCGCCGCGGCGCGGAGGAGCGCGTCGGCCATGTCGGACGGAGTGACGGCGACCTCGATGCCGCACTCCTTGAACACGGCGATCTTCGCGGCGGCCGTATCCTCGGCCCCGCCGACGATGGCGCCGGCGTGGCCCATGCGGCGGCCCGCGGGGGCGGTCGCCCCGGCAATGAAACCGGCGACGGGTTTCTTGCAGTTGGCCTTGATCCAGCGCGCGGCCTCCACCTCGGCGTTGCCGCCAATTTCGCCGATGAGGATGATGCCGTGCGTCTCGGGGTCGGCGTTGAAAAGCTTGATGACGTCGAGGTGCGTGGTGCCGTTGACCGGGTCGCCGCCGATCCCGACCGTCGTGCTCTGCCCGATACCCTTGGTTGTAAGCTGAAAGACCGCCTCATAGGTGAGGGTGCCGGAGCGCGAGACGACGCCGACATGGCCCTGCTTGTTGATGTAGCCCGGGGCGATGCCGATGCGGCAGCCGCCTTGGGAATCCTTGCCGGGCCCGGGACATACCATGCCCGGGCAGTTGGGGCCGACGAGGCGCGTGGTCTTGCCCTGCATGGCGCGTTTCACCCGGACCATGTCGCGAATCGGAATTCCTTCGGTGATCGCGACGGCGACATCGAGGCCGGCATCGACGCCTTCGAGAATCGCATCCGCGGCGAACGGCGGCGGCACGAAAATCGCGGAGACCGTGGCGCCGGTGGCCTTGGCCGCATCGGCGACGGAATTGAAAATCGGGACGCGGTGCGCGCCGTGTTCAAAAAACTGGCCGCCCTTGCCGGGGGTGACGCCAGCGACTACCTTGGTGCCGTAGTCGAGCGAGAGCCGGGTGTGGCGTGCGCCGAATTCGCCGGTAATGCCCTGGATGAGGATCTTCGTTTCGGGTGTGATGAGGATGGCCATGGATCAATAGTTTAAGTTGAAGGATTAAGGTTGAAGGAGGGCCATTCGTGCCCCGAGAGAGTTGGCGAGTTCTTCAACTTCAACTCTCGGACTTCAACGGCCGGCGCTACGCGCCGGCCTTGCGCTGGTGGAGGGTGATTTCGTTGCCGTCGGGATCTTTGATTTGGAACATCCGGCACGGCTGGAATTCCGCGAGCTCGGTCACAATCGGGACGCCGGCGGCCTTCACCTCCGCCAGGGCGGCGTCGAGATCGGCGACTTCGAGCACGAGGGCGGAGGATGGCTTGCCGGGCATGGCGTTGGAAATGCCCACGGCCTGGCCGGCGATGTCATATTCGATCCACCACTGGCCGGGACTGAATTCGACCTGCAGGCCGATTTTGAGGCCAAGCAGTTCTTCGTAAAACTTCCGGGCGGCGGGGATGTCTTTGACCGCGTGAAAGACGAAGGCGATTTCTTTGACTTGGATGCTCATGGGGATGGGGTTGGGTTGGTTGCCCACGGAACACACGGAACACACGGAAGGAAAATCAAACCGCTATGGCTGTCATTCTGAGCGCAGCGAAGAATCCAACAGGAGGCACGCAAGCGAACGCGCAGATGGATTCTTCGCTGCGCTCAGAATGACATTTCATGTTTCCGTGTGTTCGGTGTGTTCCGTGGGCGAAAATTCAGGCGACGAGTTTGACAATTTTCTGGGCGGCGTCGGCCATGGTGTCGCCGGAGACGAGGGCGAGGCCGGATTCGGCGAGGGTGGCCTTGCCGGCGGTGACGTTGTTGCCCTCGAGGCGGACGACAAGCGGGAGCGTGAGGCCCACTTCCTTCACGGCAGCGACGATCCCGGTGGCGATGACGTTGCAGTCCATGATGCCACCGAAGATATTTACGAGGATGCCCTTCACGTTGGCATCGCCGAGGATGATCTTGAACGCAGCGATGACCTGTTCCTTCGAGGCGCCGCCACCGACGTCGAGGAAGTTGGCCGGGGTGCCGCCGAAATGCTTGATGATGTCCATCGTGCTCATCGCAAGGCCGGCGCCGTTGACGAGGCACGCGATGTTGCCGTCCAGCGCGATGTAGTTGAGGGCGTGCTTCGAGGCTTCGATTTCCTTCGGATCTTCCTCGTTCAGATCGCGCAGGGCCACGATCTCGGGGTGGCGGAAAAGGGCGTTGTCGTCGAAGGAAACCTTGGCGTCGAGCGCCAGGACCTCGCCGGTCGGGGTGGTGATGAGCGGGTTGACCTCGACCATCGCGGCGTCGGTGTCCCAGTAACAGTTGTAAAGGTTGCGGATCAGCTTGCCGGCGTTCTTCGCCTCCGCGCCGGTGAAACCCAGCTTGAAGATCAGCTCGCGCACCTGGAAGTCGGCCAGCCCGTAGGCCGGATCGACGAAGATCTTGGTGATTTTCTCCGGCGTCTCGTGCGCGACCTTTTCGATTTCAACGCCGCCCTCGGTCGACGCCACGATCACGGGTCGCGACGTCGTGCGGTCGAGCAGGATGGCGAGGTAGTACTCCTTCTTGATGTCGCTCGCGACGGTGAAGTAAACGGTCTGCACCTTCCGGCCGGCGGGGCCGGTCTGGGCGGTGACGAGGGTGTTGCCGAGCATCTTGGCGGCCAGCTCCTTGGCCTCATGCTTGGTCTTGCAGAACTTGACGCCCCCCTTGAAGCCGTCGGTGAAGGTGCCCTTGCCGCGCCCGCCCGCGTGGATCTGGGACTTCACCATGGTGGGGCCGTCGGGCAGCTGGGCGAGGGCGTTGATGAATTCCTCGGGCGAGGTCGCCGCGGCGCCCTTGGGGACGGGCACGCCGTATTTTTCGAAGAGGGCCTTGGCCTGATACTCGTGAATGTTCATGGAAAAGAGAGAGCGGACAGTGAGCCACAAAGAGGAGGGGCAACGCACGAAAAAAATTGTCATTCTTCGCGGCGACCAGAATGCCGCCTCGGGGCTGGTGCATGCGGGGTGGCCCCGATGCATCGAGGCGTGTCGGCGTGCGCCGGGCACAGGCAGGCTCGCATTGATTTGAATTAGTGGGAGGCGGGAGCCTGCCTGGGGCGTCGAAAAGAACCTTGCCGCGCCATGGCCTCCCACCGCTATGATCCAGCCATGAGCGAACTCAAATCCACGCCCTTGCGCGGTTTCCATGCGGCGCATGGCGCACGCCTCGTCGACTTCGCCGGGTGGGAAATGCCCGTCCAATACCGTAGCATTCTCGAAGAGCACAAGGCGGTGCGGCGCGCAGCCGGTCTCTTCGACGTGAGCCACATGGGTGAGGTGGATGTCCGCGGTCCCGAGGCCGGCAAGTTCCTGAATCACCTCGTCACGAACGACGTCGCGAAACTTTTTCCCGGCCGCGTGCTGTATTCGCCGATGTGCTATCCGGATGGCGGGGTCGTGGACGACTTGCTCGTCTACTTGCGCGGGCCGGACGACTACTTTCTTTGCATCAACGCCGGCAACATCGACAAGGACCTCGCCTGGATCCACGGGCAGGCGGCGGGTTTCAACGTGACCATCACGGATCGCAGTGCCGACTACGGTCTGCTCGCCGTCCAGGGTCCGCGCGCCGCGGAGATCGTGCAATCCCTCACGGGGGCGAAGCTCGGGCTCGTGAAGTATTACCACTTCACCGAGGCGACGGTGGCGGGCATCCACTGCGTGGCGAGTCGCACCGGTTACACCGGCGAGGACGGCTTCGAGCTCTACCATACGGCCGGCGACGCGGTTACGCTCGCCGAGGCGTTGCTCGCGGCCGGGGCGCCGTTCGGGCTTGAACTTGCGGGCCTCGGGGCGCGGGACAGTTTGCGCTTGGAGGCGGGCTATCCGCTCTATGGCCACGAGATCACGGCGGCCATCTCGCCGCTTACGGCCGGGCTCAGCTGGACCGTCAAGCTCGACAAGGGGGCCGATTTCGTCGGGCGCGCCGCGTTGCTGGCGGAACGTCAGAACGGCGCGCCCAACCAGGTCGTGTTTTTCAAGACCGGGGATCGCCGGATCGTGCGCGCAGAAACGCCGGTGCTCGGGGCCGACGGTGCGCCGGTCGGTCGGGTCCTGTCGGGCACCCTTTCGCCCATCCTGAACGAGGCGATCGGCTCCGCGCTGGTGACCACCGCCAGTCTGGCGGGCGCACCGGCGACCGGGGCGGGTTCGCTCGCGGTCGACATTCGCGGCAGCAAGATCAGCCTGCAGCGGGTCCAACCCCCGTTTGTCACCTTGAAGAAATCCTGACCCAGCGCAGGAGCGAGCTTGCACGCGTTGGGTTGCCGGTTGAAATCGCCGGCAGGCCTGCTCCTACCACTCCCTCTCATGAGCAACATTCCCCCTGATCTTCGCTACGCAAAATCCCATGAATGGCTGAAGCCCGAAGCCGACGGCACGGTCACCGTCGGTATCACGGATTACGCGCAGAATTCGCTCGGCGACATCACCTACGTGCAGGTGCCAAAAGTCGGGGCGAGCTTTAATGCGGGCGAGACCTTCGGGGTCGTCGAGTCCGTAAAAGCGGCGAGCGATCTTTACGCCCCGGTCGCGGGCACGGTCGTGGCGATCAACCCGGCGCTCGACGCGGCGCCCGAAACCGTGAATCGCGATCCCTACGGCGCGGGCTGGATGATGAAACTGCAGCCGGCCGATCCGAAATCCAGCGCTGCGATGCTCGACGCGCCCGGGTACGCCAAACTCACGGGCTGACCGGCGGTCCCGTCATCGTCACCGCTGCGTCACGACGCCGAAATCGATTTTCGCCCGTGCGCAACGATGTCCGCTGCGGTTCGTCATTCTTTTTGCGTCGGCAACGGTTGAAGCTTTCTCCCGTTTCAAGGTTGTGCACGCTCTCATTCCCAATGGCTAGAATTCCGGTTTGTTTTACCATCGTGTTGCTCCTTTTCGCGGCCGGGTGTGCGAAGCAGGAGGAAACCCGCCCGGCCGCGGCGGGCAAGGCCGAGGCCGGCAGCCGCGGTGGCGAGGGTGCGCGGGGTGGGGGCGGCCGAAGCGGCGGGAGCCGCGGTGGCGCCCGCGGTGGCGGCGGGCCAGCGCAGCCCGTCGAGGTGACCAATCTCCTGCGCCGGGATCTCTCCGAGTCGCTGAATGTCGTCGGATCCCTGGCCGCCAACGAGACGGCGACCATCCGGCCAGAGATGTCGGGTCTGATTCGTTCGATCGATTTTGAAGAGGGCAAACCGGTGAAAAAGGGCGCGTTGCTCGTGAAGATTGACGATTCGGAGTTGCTGGCCCAGCGGGCGCAGAGCCAGGCCCGCCACGATCTCGCGCAACTCAACCTCGCGCGCGCCGAAAACCTGCGCGAGACCCAGTCGAACACGCAGGCCGATGTCGATCGCGCCCGCAGCGAGTTTGCCGCCGCCCAGGCCGACCTCGCGCTGTTGCGGATCCGGCTTGAGCGCACCGAGGTCCGGGCGCCGTTCGACGGAATCACGGCGGGACGGACACTTTCGGTCGGCGACAACGTCAGCCCGGCGTCGGTGATCACGACCATCACGGACCTCAGCCGGCTCAAGGTCGAGTTTCAGGTGCCGGAGCGCTACGTCACAAAAGTTCGGCCCGGCACCAAGTTCGCCGTGAAATCGACGACCTTCGAATCGGCCAAGCCGGTGCAGGGCGAAGTGTACTTCGTGAACGCCGTGAGCGACCGCAACACGCGGTCAAGTGAAGTGAAGGGTTACCTGACTGATCCCGTGCCTTCGCTGAAGGCCGGCATGTTCGCCACCATCGAGCTCGTGCTCGAGGTGCGCAAGGGGGCGTTAACCGCGCCGGAAGGGGCGATCATGGTCGACCAGCGTGGTCCGCAGTTGGTCATGGTGACAGACCAGAACGGCGAAAAGCTCGCGGCGTTCGTGCCCGTCAACCTGGGCCTGCGCTCGCGCGGTCTCGTCGAAGTCAGCGGGGTGAAGGGTGAACTGACCGAGCAACACGTCATTGTCGCCGCCGGGGTTGGCTCGCTGGCGCTCTTTCCTGGCACGCGGCTCGAACCCAGGCCGCTGCGCGCCGAATTCCGGATCGGCGACTGACCATGAAACTCTCCGATGTTTCCATCAAGCGGCCGGTCATCTGCCTCGTCGCGTCGATCCTGATCGTTTTGATCGGCGGGCTCGCGTTCCGCAAACTGCCGGTGCGCGAGTATCCGAGCACCGATTCGCCCGTCATCTCCATCGACGTGGGCTACCGCGGCGCCTCGGCCGAAGTGGTGGAGTCGAAGATTGTCGAGGTGATCGAGAAGGAGGTCTCCGCCATCGACGGGTTGCGCGTGCTGCGCTCGTGGTCCTACGAACAGCGGGGACGAATCAGCCTCGAGTTCAATGTCGATCGCAGCATCGACGAGGCGGCCAACGACGTTCGCGACAAGGTGGCGCGGGTTCGGAACCGGCTGCCGCAGGAGGTGGATGATCCACAGATTTCAAAGGCCGACTCGGAATCCGATCCGGTCATCTCGCTTTCGTTCAACTCCGACGCCCACAGCCGCCTGGAACTCACCGAGTTGGTGGATCGTCTCGCCGTGCAGCGGTTGCAGACGATTCCCGGCGTCGCCTCGGTCGAATTGCGTGGCCAGCGTTATGCCATGCGCCTCTGGGTCGACGCGACCAAGCTGGCGGCGTACAATCTCACGGTCTCCGATCTGGAGCGGGCGCTACGGCAGCAGAACGTCGATTTGCCGAGCGGTCGCATCGAGTCCATCGCGCGCGAGTTTCCCGTGCAGCTGCGCGGGCGCATGGATCAACCCCAAGAGTACGAGAACCTCATCCTCGCGAGTCGCGAGGGTTATCAGGTAAAGTTTTCCGATGTCGGGCGGGTGGAGCTCGGACCCAGCGACACCCGGACGTTCACGTATTTTCGCGGGCGCCAGGCGGTCAGTGTGTCGGTGCTGCGCCAGTCGCAGTCCAATCTGCTCGATGTGGCCCACAGCGTGAAGGCGCTGATTCCCATCCTGCAGGCCGACATGCCCGCGGGCGTGAAGGTCGAGGTCTCGTCCGACTACAGCGTCTTCGTGGATCGTTCGGTGCGGGAGGTGTACACGACGCTGTGGGAAGCGGCGGTGCTCGTGATTCTGATGATCTTCCTGTTTCTGCGCGACTGGCGGGCGACCCTGATTCCGCTCCTCGCGATCCCGGTGTCGCTCATTGGCACCTTCGCCGTGATGAACTGGCTCGGATTCACGATCAACACGCTCACGCTGCTCGCCCTGGTGCTGGCGGTGGGCCTGGTGGTGGATGACGCGATCGTGATGCTGGAAAATATTTTCCGGCGCATCGAGCTCGGGGAGCAGCCGATCCACGCCTCGATTTTCGGCGCCCGCCAGGTGGCGTTTGCCATCATCTCGACCACGCTGACCCTCGCGGCGGTCTTTCTGCCGGTGGCGTTCCAGTCCGGCCAGACGGGACGGCTCTTTTATGAGTTTGGCCTGACCCTGGCCATTTCGGTGACCGTATCGGCGTTTGTCGCGTTGACGCTGTCGCCGATGCTTTGTTCGCGGTTGTTGCGGGCCAAGTCGGTCGGGGGCAAGTCCCAGCACGGATGGTTCTACCGCAAGACCGAGCCGATTTTCGTTTGGTTGAACGGGGCATTCGAATGGATGCTCCGCGGGGCGTTGCGCATGCGGGCGACGGTGCTGGTTG
>JBIJCX010000495.1:0-5258 GCA_044344465.1 Opitutaceae bacterium | reverse complement strand
ACGTTCGTCCCCGCTCAGGCTGCTTCGGCTTGATGAACAACACCTCGCCGCGGTCGAACCATCTCAATCGTAGGTCCACCCTGAACCAGCCTTCGCTGTTCATCTCGTGGAAGCGGATGGGCGTTCGCCGGCCGAATTCTTTGAGATCATATTGCGCCCACGTCCGACCCCTATCCGGCGAGACGATTATTCCCGTGGCCAGTGGGGATGCCGGTGCGCAATGCGACGCCAGAATGACGCCATCCTGAATGATCATGATTGCGGCCTCGACCTCTGGGTTGAACAGCAGCGTGTGCGCCTTGGGATTGGCGATGTCGGCCGGCGCGCAGCAAAAGATTCCGCGATCATACGGCGGTGGGCCGTTCGCGTCGCTGACCCAGTAAACTTTTCCGTCAACGAAGCTGATGCCGCCGGCCTTGTAGCGTGAGTTCGAGCTGGCCGACACGAGCACCGTCCACTGCCACGTGTCTTTCTTCGCGTCATACGTGCCTCGCAGCCAGTGGCACTCGTGCTTCCCCTCGCGGTCGGCGTCGCCGGTGCAGGCATAAAACGCGTTTTCGGCGGGGTTATACGCCACCGAGTGAACGTGGCGGCAAACCAACTCGTTATGGAGATCGCCGAGCAGCGTCCCCAGCTTGCCTCCTCCGGCCGTGCCGTTGTCCCGACAATAGGGATTCTGGCCGAAGGCATATGCGATTTTCACGGTCTGCCCGTGGTCGGTCGAGTAGTAGAGGTTGACGGGGGCCGCACCTCCCAGGACGTTGCAGAGACTTCCGAAAACCAGCATCTCCACGCCGTTCACCTCCCACGAGTTGATGCCCGTGATGGGGTGGAAATACCAGCCGGGCTGATCCGGATTTTTTGGGACATGCGGGGTGAAATCGCTGCCGTCCGCCTGCTTCACTGTAATCGGCCGGTACGTCTTGAGGTTGTCCGGGCTGAGAAAAATTCTGGTGCGAGTGCAAAAGAGGATGTTCCCGTTCCTCAGAATGCAGCTGAACGTGATGTGCTTGGCGTCGGGAAATCCGATTCGGTGCGGCCAGGTGCGGCCATTGTCCTCGGAGAGAAAAATGGTTTCGTCCGCAAAACCGAAGGCCTTGTTTTCGCGCTGCGAGTCGACGTAGGGACCGGCGGATTGCAGCCGATACCAGAAGTGGCTCGTGGATGCGAAGTCGGACCCTGGGCCGATGGGGCTGGCGGCCAGCCGGAAGGCACCGGGCAGCAACATTCCACCGGCGGTCGCCACGGTGGCGCCCAAGAAGCGGCGGCGAGTGACCGGTGGCGGCGAGGTTGTCATCCTGGGGCGATTCATGTGGGGCGACGAACCCATCATGGATTATCGGGCCACTGGGGACGGAAGCTCCTTGATGCGCAGGTTCCGGAAATAAACCTTCGCGCCATAGCCGCCGTGGGCGTGCAGGCCGATGTGTCCCTGGGTGTAGAACAGGCCGGGATGTTGCAGGCCGTCAATCGGCTTCACCTGATCCAAATTGGCGTCGACGATGACCACGCCGTTGAGCGTGACCTTCACGCGGCGGCCGTCGCAGATGACCTCCTGCTGGTTCCACTGGCCGGCCGGTTTGAGCTGGCCCGGCTTGGCGGGGACGACGCCGTAGATCGAACCGTGATGCTGGTAGTCCTTCAGCTTGACCCAGTCCTTGGGCTCCTTCCCTGCCCTGGGCAGTCCGCGGGCGTAGTAGGGATCGTCCAGCACCTGCAGTTCGCTGCCCTCGAGGTGCGGTTGCTTGCTGACCTTGGTTCGGATGCCGACGCCGTTGTTCCCGCCCGGGTCCATCTTGATCTCCAGGCGCAGGATGAAGTTGGAGTACTCCTTGACGGTGAAGAGGTGAATCTTGCCGGTTTCCTTGCAGATAAGCTGGCCGTCCTGCGCGTAATAGCTGCTGGTGTCGCCGCCGATGCCCTGCCAGCCGTCAAGATTCTTGCCGTTGAAGATCGGCACAAAGCCGGATTCGGCGGCGGAGGCTTGAAGCGTGAAAAGGCCAAGCGTGGCGGCGAGGATGAGGGAGGCGGTTCGATTCATGGCGGAGGTTTTCCTTTGGACTTTGCGGATGACGGGTACTACGGCCCGACCTTGATAGGTGTTCAAAGGCCCGATGTCCAAATCGAAGGTACTGGGTCAGCATAAGAATTTTCGGGTGCGTTCAGCACTGGCGCCGCGCGAGGGAGCGGCCGGAAATCCACCCGCCGTCGCTCAGTACCTTGACCGGTTTCGCCGGCAGGCCGCGTTCGTTGCGCTGGGTCATGGCGATCAGCATATCAACCGCGTTTGCGCCCAGGTTGGCGTAGTCCTGATCGATGCCGGCGAGGCCGCGATCATGAGGCCGGCGGTCGAGGGCCACGACGCTCACGTCGCGCGGCACCGCGTGACCAAGCCGTTTCAGCCAGCCGATGACCGTGGGGGCATCCACGGTGAGTACGACCTCCGGGCGGTGCCGGCGAAACCAGAGGACGAACCGTTCCTCCCCCGGCTCGTCGAGCAGCAACGGAGGCACCCGATCCGGAGGCGGCTGTTCGGATTGATCGAGCAGGGTGGCGGCGACCCAGCGTTTCTCGACTTTCTCGTGCACGCGGCGTTGCAGCGCCAGGCCGAGCCGCCGCCAGCCCGCTTCCCGACATTGCCGCGCGGCGAGGGCGAGTCCGCTGGAGTGGTTGTGCGCCACGCGGCTCACCGCGAGAGGGCTCAAGGAATAACCGACTGCGACCGTGCTGAATTCCGGCCAGTGAACCTCCACAGGTTCGCGCACCGAATGAAGCGGCGCGATCAGAAGTCCGTGGATGTTACGGGAGCGCAGGATTTCCGTCGCACGCCGCGGCGTGAGCGACGGATCGTGCAGGTTGAATTCCTCCACCTGGTAACCCTGCGCCTGCGCCCGCTCCCGGGCGCCGACCAGCAGTTGCCCGAAATCCCGGGCGAAACGCGTGGCGCGCTCCGCGGGATATTTTGTGACGTACGCGATCGTTGCCTGGTACGCCGCGATGCGGCCCGCCCGCCGCGCGCTCATCAGTGCGGCGACGAGCGGATTCGGGCGGTAATCGAGCTCCCGCGCGGTCCGGTTGACGGTCGCGCGCACGGCCGGCGTGATGCGCGGATCACCGCGCAACGCCCGTGACACTGTCGCCGGATGCACCCCGGCTCGGCGGGCCACATCGTTCATGGTGCAGGGGCGGTTCGGCATGGTGCGCAGGCAGGATGCGCTCCCCGGCCTTCCGAGCAAACCCGCAATCGACCGCAGTGCACCCTCTTCGGGCTTGGCGTTCGCCGCGGGGGATGAGACAAACCGCCATGGATTCTCCTTCTTCCGCGAGTCCGACCGGCGCCGCCGACCCGGTCTTGCGCCCCCTGCCCATCGCCGGCTTCAAGGGCACGCCGGCCGAAATCGAGCGCCAGTGGTTCGAACAGGTGTATAAGGGAAGTGGCGACTCGATGCCGCAGCTCACGTGGCGCGCGGTGCTGATGGGCGTGGTCCTCGGCGGCGTCCTCTCGCTCACCAATCTCTACATCGGCCTCAAGGCCGGCTGGGGCTTCGGCGTCGCGATCACCGCGTGCATCGTCTCGTACGCGGTCTGGACGTTTTTTCTCAAGATCGGCCTCGCGAAGACGCCGATGAGCATCCTCGAAAACAACTGCATGCAGTCGACCGCGAGCGCGGCGGGATACTCGACCGGTGCGACGCTCGTGTCGGCCTTCGCCGCCTATATCCTGCTGAACAACGCCTCGCTGTCCGTCCCGTTGATGCTGGCCTGGGTGTTCTTCCTCGCCGTGCTCGGCGTGACGATGGCGGTGCCGATGAAGCGGCAGATGATCAACGTGGAGCAGCTGCGTTTTCCCAGCGGCGTGGCGGCGGCGGAAACGCTGCGTGCGCTGTATTCGAAGGGCGACGGCGCACTGCGATCGGCGCGCGCCCTCGGCTGTGCGGGCGTGGCCGCGGGGGTCAGCCAGTTCTGGCAGTCGGGCCTGCATCTCCTCAGCCCGAAGCTGGCCGCGTTCGGGCTCGATGCCCTGCTGGGCAAGGTCAACGCCGTCGTCTTCGGCAAGGTCTGGATCGGCCGCACCGTGTTTTTCAACTGGGATCCGATTTTCATCGCCGCGGGCGCCCTGACCGGCGTGCGCGTCACGCTCAGCATGTTTGTCGGCGGCACCCTGTGCTGGGCGGTGTTTGTGCCGATCATGCAGGCCAACGGCGTGATCACCGGCACGGGCTTCCGCGATGTCGTGCAGTGGACACTGTGGGGCGGGGTTTCGTGCATGGTGACCTCCGGCCTACTGAGCTTCTTCATGGAGTGGCGGAGCATCTTCAACGCGTTTCGCGGCCTGCGTACCATGTTTGGCCGCGCTGTCGGCGTGGCCGCCGATCCGATGGAGGAGATTGAGACGCCGATGGCTTGGTTTGTCATCGGCCAACTGGTGTCGCTCGTGGCCCTCGCGTGGCTGGCCAAGGTGAGTTTCAACATGCCCGTCTGGCAGAGTGTGCTGGCGGTCGGCTTGTCGTTCTTCCTCTCCGTGGTGGCGTGCCGGGTGACGGGCGAGACCGACACGACGCCGATCGGCGCGATGGGCAAGGTCACGCAGCTCACCTTCGGTGTGATCAGTCCGGGCAACGTCAACGTCAACCTGATGAGCGCGAACATCACGTCGGCCGCGGCCATCGCCTCGGCCGACCTGCTGACCGATCTCAAGAGCGGCTACCTGCTCGGCGCGAATCCGCGCAAACAATTCCTGGCGCAGTTTGCCGGGATCTTCATGGGCACCGTGGCCACGGTGCTGGCGTTCAGGCTGCTGGTGCCGAACGCGTCCGTGTTGGGCACCGACCAGTTTCCCGCCCCGGCCGCCCAGACGTGGCGCGCGGTGGCGCAGGCCCTGAGCGAGGGCCTGTCGGCGCTGGCCCCGGTCAAGGTGTGGCTAATCGTAATCGGCGGCGTGATCGGCATCGTGCTGCCGCTGCTCGGGAAGTGGTTTCCGCGGCACCAGAAATGGATTCCCTCGGCGGCGGGCATCGGCCTGTCGTGGACGTTCCACTGGTATTACGGTTTGCTTTTCGTCACGGGCGGCGTGCTGGGCTGGCTCGTGGAGCAGAAGCGGCCCAAGTGGTCCGAGGAGCTGACCTTCCCGGTCGCGTCGGGCATCATCGCCGGTGGTTCGCTGATGGGCGTGCTCCTGATCTTCTGGGAGAACGGTCCGGCCATCCTGAAGCAGATCATGGGCCTGGGCTGAGCCGGGCGGAGCCGAAGTCGCAAAG
>JBIJCX010000494.1:0-5262 GCA_044344465.1 Opitutaceae bacterium | reverse complement strand
ATAGGTTCCGCGCGGCGGCGAAGGAATTGTCGGCGGCGATGTGTCCATTATTACTTTCGGCCAAGGACAATCCTATAATCGCGGCGCGGTACGGGTCAATTCGGGGCGAATTGGTCACCTACCCCTCGGGCGGCCCTGCGCCATGCGGCAAACGGCCGGAATGTGGCCTGTATGGCGCCAATCGGGGACTGTGGCAGGCGGTAGGTCGGGCAATACTCCGGCTATCGCGGATCCCGCCTGCGATCCCTCTCTTCCTGCCTCGGATGCGTTTTGACTGGATCATCGAATCTGGAACTCTACCCGGATGAACTTTTTTCCGCGCAGATGGATCGTCCTGGTCGTGCTGTTGGCGGTGCCGCTACTCAGGTCTGCGGGTGTGGACGGTGCGGGACCTGCCGTGAGGGCCGTCGAGGAGATCCTGAACCAATTTCATGCGGCCGCATCGAAAGCCGACGGCACCGTCTATTTCGCCCTGTTTGCACCGGAGGGTGTGTTCATCGGCACCGACGCGACCGAACGCTGGACGGTTGCGCAGTTCAGGAGCTACGCGGCACCGCACTTCGCCAAGGGCAAAGGATGGACGTACGTGCCGCGGACCCGCCACGTTGAACTGGCGCCCCAGGGTGATGTCGCCTGGTTCGACGAGATCCTTGACAACACGTCGTATGGCGTTTGCCGCGGGTCCGGAGTCCTGAGAAAGATCGGCGGCGATTGGCGCATCAGCCAGTACCATTTGACGCTACCGATCCCCAATGAACTCGCCGGCAAGGTGGTGAAATTGATCCGGGACGCGGCAACTGGACCTGCCGCAAAGTAGGATACTGGCCGGACAGTGGCACCGGTTTCTATCGCCCGCGGGATCCCAGTATCTCGGCCCAGCGTTACCTACATCGGAGCGTGCTCAGTCCTTACGTCCTCGACCTGGGCCGGCAGTCTTCCGGTCAAACGCAGGCACCACCGGAAACACTTGTGCGCAAGGTCTACCGGCTCAGAGAACATCGCCGGGCAGCCGGCGGGGATGAGCGTTATCTTGGCTTCGCGGGCCGCCGACACCGCTGCGTCCGACGCACTCCCGGCGCCGATCGAACGGTGCAACCACACCCGGGTGATGCCGAGACGAGCGCATTCCCGGACCACGCTCTCCGCGACGTGCGGTGGTGTCATCACGACCACGGCGGTTACACCACCGGGAATCGACGCCAGATCCTGATAGCATGGGCCGCCTTCCACCTCCGACGCCGCAGGGTTGACCGGGAACACGTCGTGGCCAGCGGCCCGGAGCTTGCGGAACACGAAATTGGCGGCGGCACCACCGCTGCGGGACACCCCGGCGACCGCGATGCGCTTCTGTGCCAGGAAATCCGCGACCGCCTCGTCGAACGACAACATAGCGTCTTCGACCGTACGCTGTCGTTGGGGTTCGAGCAATGCCGTTTCTGAGGGTGCGATCCCCTTGATGGCGGGGACCCGTGCGCAGGAGGCTGAAGTCGCCCGTCAACGACCAGCGCGCTACCCTGCCGCGTTGCCCAACTGCACGTTCAGCCATGTGCCCAAGTGCTGTCGTGCGGCCGGTCGGCGTTCCGTCAGGTCGTGAACGGGTACCGACACAACCTCGGCTCGCTGCTCGCGCACCAGCCGCCGAAGGATCACCTCCGCGACGGAGGCCGGGCGCACGGGAAAGCCGGATTCGAATACCGCCTGTTCGAGGAACTCGCGGGCGTGATACCTTGGGCTGAGGAACAGCCACACTCCGGTCCGGGCATCGTGCGCCACGAGTTCGTGCCGACCGGCGGCGGGAATACTCTGGAAGCTCACTTCGTAGGTGACGGACGGAAACGTAACCGTGAGCGGCAGCGACACGAGGAGCCGGTAGAACGGTGGTGCGCTGGGAGGATCGTTATGGTGTTTCACGCAACGTTGATATCAAGCCGTCTTGAACGAACATGTCAGACTTGCACGTGGTGACGCAGCGCCTGTGGGCTGGTATTCTCGCGGGCGATGAACCGCGCAACGCCGTCCGCCACCAGAGTATCAACGACAACCACTGCCGTTGTCGCTCGCGTCGTCCTGCGCGCCTTCCGACGGCTCCGTTTTCCACGTTGAGAGATCAAAGCTGATTCCGGCCGCGAATCCCAATTTGTCCCATTCGCCGATGCCAGTGTTGCGCCGTCCTACCGCCACGGCGGCGGCTTCGGCGACGTCGAAGTGTCCGACCGGATTCCATTGTTCTCCCTTTATCCGGAGATTGCAGGAAAGCTGCCACTTCTTCGCCGCGGGGACGTAGGCAATGCGCCATGTTCCGAAGCCCTGAACTGGTTTGAGGTATTCGACTGGTTTCAAGGCCAACAACGGTTAACTCGGTAATTGCAAAGGGCACGCCGTTTCACCGGTCAAAAGCCGTCGTTCAACTCCGGTTCGCCGCGCCCATTAAAGAGCTGCCAGAGCCGCACCAGGCCGAAGGTATCGAGGCGGCAGTAGGCGAGGAGTTGTCGTTCGATCTCGGCTTTGCGGCCATCGGCGGTGTCGGACCGAATGGCCTCGCCGTAGGCGTTCATCGCCGATGTCCCGTCCTTCACGCCGGCGAGCGCGTCATAGCTCAATTCGGGCACTGCGGCGGGCAGCACTGCCTTGATGCTCCAGCTTCCCTGTTGGCTGGGATGGTAGTAACGGTTACGGGCGATCGGAAGCAGATCTACCACGCGGGCGCTGATTCCCATGAGCGGGCCAGCCAAGTCAGGAAACCGCTCTGCGAGTTCTCGGATGCGGGCGGACTCGAAACCTGCGTGGTAGACGAAGATCGGCCCACTCGCACCGCAGGCTGCCACCAATGCCCTGGCGAAAGACTCCGACGGATCATGACCAGAAAGATCGAGGAAGGCTGTGTGTAAAAGTACGCCGGGCTGCAGGATCGTGTGCAGGCTGAACTGAAAGGGAATCTGCTGGTATGGGCGCGTGCCTTTCCAGATGGGCACCGCAAACTGGATCGTTTCGAGATCCAGGAAGCGTGCTGGTAAATCGTGAGCGGCGAGATCGGCGGCAGCGCCGGCGGCGTCAAAGTGCACGGTGTTGGCGAGCGTATGGTGTTTCACCATCCGTTGCTTTTCGTTGAGCAGGTCGTCCGGCACTCCACGCAGGTCATTGACCCCCTTTGCCGCAAGCTGCTCGCGCATGGCACAGGACAGGTGCGGCAACCAATCAACCGGGAACTCCGGCTGCAGATTGTCCCGGTTGCAATAGCCACAAAAACCACAGGCGAACGGGACTTTGCAGTGAGGACCGACCCCGATGGCGGGCTCGGCGATCTGAGCCGCCACTCCTTGGGCATCGGCGATCCATCCCATGACTTCGTCGGTTCGAGCGAGGGTCTCCGCCGTCAGGTCGGTCTCCAAAAGCAGGCCACGGTAGTCCTCGCCGCCCGGATAAACCCAAGAGCCGTCGATGCACGCCAAGGCGACCGACTTCAACCTGATCCCCGCTGCCTGGGCGATGAACGCCTGCACGGCAACGTCATCACGGTGGTAATCCTTGACGCCGGTTGACGACTTCACCTCCACCATCCGCCACGCGCGCTGCCCGCTCTCGGCATCGGGCAACATCACATCCGCAAAGGCCAATCCGCCGCCGCCCTTGATGCCGGCTTCGAAAACCGGTTGCCGCGACCCGGCGAGCAGTTGGGCGGAGCGTGCGAACGCCCCGTCGTAGCCTTCAGCTTTCACGTCGATGACTGCCCCGCTCCCATTGGGGTCATAGATACGCCTCGCGATGTCACCGACCTGATGTCCCACCTGGAAACTCGCCAGTGTGCCGGCCGAGTCCACCCGCAATTCCGGGTGATGAACCTCCAGCCACAGGCGCTTCGGACACTGGCGGAAGGCAATGAGCGTGGATTTGGACAGGAGGCGCATGACGGGGCCGCGTCCTCACGCGGCCAGGGGCCGCTTCTCTGTTTTGTGTGGCTTGAGAGCCAGCGGAGGCGCGTACACGTGGACAGGCGAAAGCAACCACGGCAGCAGCGGCGGGCTTTCAACTGCCTCTCGCTCAAGTTGAATGCGGCGGGCGACCTGCCGCGTGATGTTCCAGACTCCGTATCCCGTGTGTGAGTGTTTTGGTCTCATGATGGCTGCACTCTAGCCCAGGGGCTGGGACATTGGTTGGCCCAGGGTCAGCGATTCCAGCAAAAACAGTCACTAGAACGCGCGGGACGCCGAGCGCTCGACCGCCTTCACTACCGATTCGCGGCGATAGCGGACGGGGCTCCCGAGGCGAGCCGCACCGCCTGAGTTGCTGCATCACCCAGTCCTACCGAATCATGGTCGGCGCGTTTTCCTACGGCTTCCATTCGGATTGGCTCTGTATGCCGCCGTCACCACGCTTGGGGCATCCACGATTCCCGGCGTATGATCGGCATGGGCGGCGGGTGGTGTGATATCGCCAGGCGACAAAGAATATCGTGCCAATAATCGACCGCCTCCACGACCATGACCCCGCCAATGTCCCACCCGTCGTGCTACGCTGGCACCGCCAGCAACCGCAGTCCCCTCCAACCATGCCCCTGTTCCTCGCCAAATCCGGCACCGCTCCAACCGTTTTGACCAAAGACCGGGAGCGGATCGTCAGTTACACGCTCACGGCCGACGGCGCAAAGCAGCTCCGGGCGGCTGGCGTTCGCAGCGGCCAGAAGATCCCGCCCCGGGTGCTGGCAGCGATGATCCGTTCCGGCGACGCGCACTCCCCTCGCCTCGCCGAGGCAGCCGGCCAGGTTCGCTTCGATTTCGCGAGCGACGACACGTCCGATTTTCTGCCCCGGTGTGAAATGACTGGCGTCACCAGCGATGTTCACCTCGTGGTTTACGGCGAGGGCACCGGCACCGTCGCCCGCCTCCTCGGACCTGAGCCGCGGTTCGTGCTGCAAAAGGTGACATCGATGAGCGTGCCGGTGACGATTCTCAGCCTCGCCACCGTCAACCAGCTCGAGGCGGCAAACAAGCTGCCGGCCAAGAGCGCCGCGGGCACCACGCTCCGCGCCTGGTTCCGCCAGGATTTCGAGAGCGCCTGGGAAAAACTCAGCCGCGACCACGCCCGCGATCAGGGGGTGCTGTCGCTGGGGACGGACGGGGGCGAATTACCCCTTGGTTAATCGAGGAAGCCGTGAGCGCGGGCAATCGGCCGCTCCAACCATCGTCTTCGGTCCCGACCGACAACAGTTCCGCGCCACAACTGCCGCGACTACCGGAAAATCTTGAGGTCCTCCTCAAGTCAGAG
>JBIJCX010000013.1:0-54504 GCA_044344465.1 Opitutaceae bacterium | reverse complement strand
CGACCCAGAGGACAAAACCGCCCTCGGGCCGGCTCAGGCGCGTGCCGTCGGGGAAGTGCCGCAGGATGGCCGACGCGAAAAGATGCAACTGGTTGTGATAGGCCCGCCGGATGGAGCGGAGGTGGTGGTCGTAGCCGCCGTTGCGCAGGAAATCGGAGATGGCTTTCTGCAACACGACGGACGTGCCGAGCGTGTTGGTGAACTTGAGCCGCCGCACGCGCTCGAGATAACGCCCCGGCGCGCACCAGCCGACCCGCAGTGCCGGCGCGAGGGTCTTGCCAAACGAGCTGCACAGCAGCACGCGGCCGTCGGTGTCCCAGGCCTTCAGCGGCTTCGGCCGCCGCTCGCCGAAGTGCAGGTCGCCGTAGATGTCATCCTCGATCACCGGCAGATCGAACTCGGCGAGAAGCCGGTACAGCTTTTCCTTGTTGGCGTCGGGCATGCAGGACCCGAGCGGATTCGAGTAACTCGGCATGACCATCAGGACCTTGACGTCGTTGGCCGTGAGGGCGGCCCGCGCGGCGTCGAGGCAGAGGCCGGTGCGGGGATCGGTGGGAATTTCGACGACGCGCAGGCTCAGGCTCTGCAGCGTCTCGAGAAAACCGAAGAAGGTCGGCGTCTCCACCGCGACGGTGTCGCCAGGTTTGGTGACCGCGCGAAGCGAGAGGTTGAGCGCCTCGGTACAGCCGATCGTGACCACGAGTTCGTCGTGCGCGAGCGGGCAGCCGGCCTGGAGGTAGCGCCGGGCGATCTCGCGGGCGAGCGGATCGAAGGCCCAGTTCATGGAGTAACGGCCAAGGAGGGAGGGATCGTTGCGGCCGACGGCGGAGAGGATGCGGGCCAGCTTCCGGGTGGGAAACAGCGTGTGGTCCGGGCAGGCCGCGCCGAACTGAACGTAGCGGGGATCGAGGGCGAACATCAGCACCTCGGCCGTGAGATCCTTCATGCCGACGTAGCTCGGCTTCGCCATCGGGCGCGCCATCCGCGGTTCGGGAGCGTCGCTCGGCAGGCGCGGGCGCACGTAATAGCCGGACTGCGGCCGCGCCTCGACCCAGCCGCGGTTCTCGAGCAACGTGTAGGCCTGCAGAACCGTCGAGATGCTGACGTCGCGCTGCAGGGACATGCGCCGCACGGAGGGCAGGCGGTGGCCGGGGCGCAGCGTGCCCTGCTCGACGAGCAGTTCGATGGAACGGGCGAGCTCGACATAGAGTGGCGCCTTCGCGGGCGCGGTAAGCGTCTGGATCATGGGGATCGTGGGAACGAAGCGGGATGCTAACGGAAACCCGCCGGGAGCGGCAGGCGTAGCGGTCGGAAATTGCCACCAGCACAGTTTAGGAAACGGTGCGTTGTGACCATGACAATCGTCGGGGCCGGCGCAGGGTGTCCGGCAGACCGCCCGAAAACGAAATCAAGCAACGGCGGCTTGCCGTGCCGCGGTGGTGGCGGTTGGCTGAGCCCATGCCGTCCCCTTCCCGCTCCGCGTCCCCCGATGTCATTCGCTGGGGCATCATCGGCTGCGGCGATGTCACCGAGGTGAAAAGCGGCCCCGGTTTTCAGCTGGCCCGCGGCTCGCAACTCGTGGCCGTGATGCGCCGCACTGGCGCCCTCGCCGCGGATTACGCCCGACGCCACGGCGTACCGCGCTGGTACGATGACGCCCGCGCGCTCGTGCACGATCCCGAAGTCGATGCCATCTACGTGGCCACCCCGCCCGGCGCGCACCTCGACGGCGCACGGCTCGCCGCCGCCGCCGGCAAGCCCGCGTATGTTGAAAAACCGATGGCACGCCACGCACCCGAATGCGCCGCGATGATCGCCGCGTTTGCCGCCGCGAAACAAAAGCTGTTCGTCGCCTACTACCGCCGGGCGCTGCCGCGATTCCTGAAGATCAAGGCACTCCTCGACGGCGGTGCGTTCGGCACGCTGACCGGAGTCGGCTACCGCATGAGCACCTCCGCGCCCGCGACCACCGATCCGGCCAGGCTCCCGTGGCGCCTGAACGCCGAAAGCGCCGGCGGCGGACTGCTGCTCGACGTGGGCTCGCACACGCTCGATCTGCTCGATTTCTTCTGTGGCCCGCTGACCGACGTGCACGGCACCGCGGCGCGCCGCGCCGGACCGGGCGACGTGGAGGACGCGGTGACGATGACATTTCGCACGGCCACCGGTGTGCCGGGCTGCGCGGCGTGGAATTTCGCGAGCCAGGCGAAGGATGATCTGCTGGAACTTTCCGGGACCGCGGGGCGCGGATCGCTCTCCGTGTTTGGCCAGGAACCGATTCGCTTCGAGTCGGCGCGCGGGGTGGAGTTCTTTGATCTGCCAAATCCATCGCCCATCCAACAGCCGATGATCCAGACGGTCGTCGACGACTTGCTCGGCCGGGGATCGTGCGCGAGCACCGGTGAATCGGCGCAGCGAACATCGGTGGTGATGGATCGGGTGCTCACGGCTTACTACGGCGGGCGCGAGGATGCATTCTGGCTGCGTCCGCTCGCCTGGCCCGGCCGCACCTAGGACTGGATCGACCATGAAACCTTCCCGCTTTCTGGCGCTGCTCGGATTCTTGGCCGCGAGTTTTGCCGCCGGCGGGCTGGGCAGCGCGGCGACCGCGACGAGTGTGAGCACGTGGTATCGCGGACTCAACAAACCGGCGTGGAATCCACCGGGCTGGATCTTTGGCCCGGTGTGGACGCTCCTCTACATTCTGATGGCGATCGCCGCCTGGCGGGTCTGGCGGCAAAGCGAGGGGACCGCCGCGCGTGTCACACTGCTTTGGTTTGGAGTGCAAGTCGCGCTCAACGCACTCTGGTCGGTGCTGTTTTTCGGTCTCCAGCGGCCGGGACTGGCATTCGCCGAGGTCATCGTGTTCTGGGCAATACTGGTCGGCCTGCTGGTCCGTTTCTGGCGCGCCGATCGGATCGCCGGCGCGCTATGGTCACCGTACGTCGCTTGGGTGAGCTTCGCGACCGTGCTCAATGGCACGATTTGGTGGCTCAACCGATGAGCGCCCGCCCCACCCCGGCAGGTGCCACCATCCGCCGCATCGTCTCCGCCCCGACGAGACCCTGGCCCACTTTTAGCCCATGAAAATCGTTCCAATCGCCTCCACCTCTGCGCAGAAACTCGTTGGCAAACGCGCCCTCGTCACCGCTGGTGCCCAAGGCATCGGCCTTGCCATCAGCCGTCACCTGCTCGCCGCCGGTTGCGATGTTTTCGTCCACTATCGCAGCAGCGCGGATGCCGCCCGGGCGCTCGTGGACGAAGCGGCGGCGTTGGGGCGCCGGGCCGCAGCGAAGACGGCGGATCTCACCGAGAGCGAGGAGTGCGAACGGCTCGTCGGGGAGGCGGTGGCCTTTCTCGGCGGGCTCGACGTGTTGATCAACAACGCGGGCTCGCTCATCGCCCGCCGTTCGCTGGCGGACGCCACGGACGATTTTTGGGCCGAGACGATGTCGCTCAACCTCGGCAGTGTGCGGCGAGTGACCCGCGCCGCGGTCCCACATCTGGCGACGGCGGCCAAGACCGGCGGGGGCGCGAGCATCGTCAACCTATCCTCGCTCGCCGGCCGCAAGGGTGGACACCCGGGCTCGCTGGCGTATGCGACGGCCAAAGGTGCCGTGCTCACGTTTACCCGCGCGCTGGCCACCGAACTCGGGCCGCGGGGCATCCGCGTCAATGCGCTCGCCCCCGGCTTCATCCTGGGCACGAGTTTTCACACGATCCACACCAAGCCCGAGGCGGCGCGCGCCACGGTGGAGGGCATCCCGCTCGGCCGCGCCGGTGACGCCGACGACATCGCCCGGGCGGCGGTTTTCTTTGCCAGCGAGTTCGACGGCTTCATCACCGGCGCAACCCTCGATCTCAACGGCGGGGTTTACGCGTGCTGAGCCGCTTCAATACTTCCCGGCCTCCTCGTTGCTGACGGGCTTGAAGTTCGGGCGGCCGAAGCGAGTGGTCGGTACGGGCCCGACCGGATTGTGGCGGAATTCATCCACGCCGCGGCACAGGTAGGTCTTGAAATTCGGGTTAACGGAGAGGTCGTTCTTCACGTTGGTGCCGGAATAACGAATCGTGAGGCCGGCGCGCCGGCGGTCGCTCGGATTGGCCGGCGAACCGTGGATGGCGCGATCGTCGTGCAGCGAACACTCGCCGGCCTGCAGCCGAAACTGCACGGCGCTGTCGGCGCTGAAATCGGTGCCATCGGCGAGCTCCAGGGTGAGCACGGACGAGGTGCTGAGCGATTTCCGGTGCTTGATAATGCCCCCGCGGTGGGAGCCGGGCAGGAGCTTCATGCCGCCGTTCACCTCGTCGACATCGTCGAACGCGAGCCAGACGGTTACGGAATTGTGCGGGGCCATCGGCCAGTAATAGGCGTCCTGATGCCAGCCGACGGTCGCGGCGCTGCGCGGCTCCTTGATGAAGAAATTGCTCGCCCACATGAAAAAATTCGGCCCGAGGACGCCCTCGACGAGGTCGAGAATCCGCGGATTCATCGCAATCTCGTAGAGATAGGTGCTGGTCTCATGCCACTCCCGGATGTCCTTCGTGCTCTCCCCGGGCTGGAGCAGGGCGAGCAGGTTCGGCAGCTCGGCATTGATGCCGGCCATCTCCTGCCGGCTGTAGATCGGCGGGAGGCCAAGGAGGTAGCCGTTTTCGGCGTAGAACTCTTTCTGGGCCTCGGTGAGGCGGTGGGACGTGGGAGCAGAGGTCATCGCAGAGAGAACGCGACCGCCCGGGGTTGGGTGGGGCATCGTTCCAGGCGGCCAATTTCGCGCCGGACCTGGGCGCACGCACGCTTTTTCTGCGCGGAAGATTCAGATGACGGCAGCCTCCATGCTGGACGCCAAGCAACCCCGCACCCACGCTCCGGCGATGCGTTTCGAGCAGAAAGTCGTTTGGATCACCGGAGCCTCTTCGGGCATCGGCGAGGCGCTCGCGCATGCATTTGCCCGCGAGGGAGCCCGGCTCGTGCTGTCCAGCCGCCGGCCGGAGGAGCTCGAACGCGTGAGACGCGCCTGCGCGAGGCCAGACGACCATGTCGTGGCGCCGCTCGACCTCAGGCGCGGCGAGACGTTTCCCTCGGTCGTCGGCGAGGTGTTGGCGCGTTGCAGGAGGATCGACGTGCTCGTCAACAACGGCGGCGTGAGCCAGCGCGCGCTCGCCACGAACACCGCCCCGGAGGTCGAGCGGACGTTGATGGAAGTGAACTATTTCGGTCCGGTCGCGCTCACGAGGGCGGTGCTGCCGTCCATGCGCGCGAATCGGGCCGGCCAAGTCGTGGTCGTGAGCAGCGTCATGGGCTACATCGGTACCCCCGGGCGCTCCACCTATGCGGCGGCCAAGCACGCGCTCCATGGCTATTTCGATTCGCTGCGCGCTGAGGTCGAACGCGAGGGGATCAAGGTGACCCTGGCGTGCCCTGGCTACGTAAGAACCGCGGTTTCCGCCAACGCCCTCGGACCACAGGGGGAAAGAAACGACCGGACCGATCCCACTCACCTCAGCGGCATCGCTCCGGAAAAATGCGCCACGGCAATCGTGCGCGGCGTGGCCCGCGGGCAACAGGAAATCTATGTCGGCGGTTGGGAGGTGGCTGGAATCTACCTGAAACGGTTCGCGCCGTGGTTGCTCTCGCGTCTGCTGCGCCGGATGACGTTTTCGGTCCATGAACAGCGTTGACCTCACCGTTCCGTGAGGAGGGTGAGCAGATCCACGCCTACTTGGCCGAAACGGCCCCCTAACCAGCGATGCCAGTCGACGCCGTCATCGTCTTTGGGATGTTCGACCTGAAATCGCTCAAGTTTGTCGGAAAAATGCGAAAATATTATCGGCGTCACAACCCGTTTTTTGCGTGATTTTGCGCATTATTTCGCGCTTTTAAGCCATTTTGGCGTCAATTCCGGTGCTTTTGACGAAAAACGGCCAAGAACTGAAAATTCAAAGATTGCTAGAAGAGTCGCATTACTTTTGAACGACCAACCCAATATCTCAACTAACTCTCCCTTACCTTCAACTACCCAACCAAGGCGCCATTTTGGACCTCAAACAGATTAAGCAGATAATCGAGCTCATGAAGCGGTCAGAGCTGACTGAGTTCGCGGTCGAGGAAGAGGGCTTCAAGCTAAAGATTCGACGGGGAATGAACGGATTGCCGGTTGTATCCGCGTCCCGTAGTTCAAGTCATCCGTTTATGTCGGCGGATACGACGACGCCCATGCCGGTTTCGAACGGCTCGGTTCCGCCGATGGCGGTTCCGCAGCCGGTCACAAGCCCGCCCCGGGACGAGGTCGGCATCACTTACATCAAGTCGCCGATGGTCGGCACCTTCTACCGGGCGGCTTCGCCGGAGAGCAAACCGTTTGCCGACGTGGGGACGAAAGTCGTCGAAAACACGGTCTCGTGCATCATCGAGGCGATGAAGATCATGAATGAGATTCAGGCGGAAACGAAGGGCACGATCGTCGAGGCCTTGGTGGAAAACGGTCAGCCGGTCGAATACGGCCAACGCCTGTTTAAGGTCAAACAGGCCTAAGCTTTCGCAGGCTGAGAGTTGGGTGCTGAGAGGTTGGAGCCAGCCCAGGCCACCGCTGACGGCGGCTGACTCTCAAACTCTCAGTTCTCAACTCTCTTCATTTCCGCCCTCCATGATCCAAAAAGTTCTGATCGCCAACCGTGGCGAAATTGCCCTTCGCATCGTCCGTGCCTGCCGTGAGTTAGGTATCAAAACCTTGGCCGTTTATTCCGAGGCTGACGTGCAGTCGCTGCATGTTCAACTGGCGGATGAGGCCATTTGCATCGGTGGCCCCCGAAGCTCCGACAGCTACCTGCGCGCGGATCGGATCATCAGTGCCGCGGAAATCGCCGACGTGGATGCGATCCATCCCGGCTATGGGTTTCTGTCCGAAAACGCCAAGTTCGCCGAGCAATGCGAATCCTGTAACATCAAGTTCATCGGCCCAAAGTCGAAGTCGATCAAGATGATGGGCGATAAGTCGGTCGCCAAGGACACGGTCAGGAAGGCCGGTGTGCCCATCGTTCCCGGGTCGGATGGCCCGGTTGAGAGCGAAGGCGATGCGGTCAAGGTCGCGCGCAAGATTGGTTATCCGGTCATCATCAAGGCCGTGGCTGGCGGCGGTGGCCGCGGCATGCGGATTGCGCACAACGATGTTTCGTTCGCCAAGGAATACCACGTCGCACGCAGCGAAGCGGAAAAGGCCTTCAGCAACGGCGCGGTCTATGTCGAGAAATACATCGAGAAGCCGCGCCACATCGAGTTTCAGATTCTCGGCGACAGTCACGGTAAAATCCTGCACCTGGGCGAACGCGATTGTTCGGTCCAGCGCCGGCACCAGAAACTCATTGAGGAATCGCCCTCTCCGTTCCTGACGTCCGATCTGCGGAAAAAGATGGGGAAGGCCGCGATCAAGGCGGCCGAGGCGGCCGAGTACGAAAATGCCGGCACGATCGAGTTCCTGGTCGATGCGAAGGGCAATTACTTCTTCATCGAGATGAACACGCGCATCCAGGTCGAGCACCCGGTGACGGAGGAAGTGACGGGCATCGATTTGATCAAGCAACAGATTCACGTGGCGAACGGCGGGAAACTCGATTTCGACCAGGGCGACATCAAGTTTGAGAAGCACGCCATCGAATGCCGCATCAACGCCGAGGATCCGGCGCGCAATTTCGCGCCCTCACCGGGCACCATCGGGTTGTATTATGCGCCTGGCGGGCACGGCGTCCGGGTCGACTCGCATGCCTACAGCGGGTACACGATTCCGCCCTATTACGATTCGATGATCGGCAAGCTCATTTGCATCGGCTCGACGCGCAAGGTCGCCCTCGAACGGGCCTACCGCGCCCTGAGCGAGTACCTGATTCGGGGCATCAAGACGACCATTCCGCTCCACCGGGCGATCATGGCCGACCCGATCTTCATCGAAGGCAAGGCGACGACCGCGTACATGGAGGATTTCCTGAGCCGCACCGCCCCCGACCTGTTCGCCTGAAGCGTCAGGCAAAAACCGTCCGCTCGATCAGCCAGTAGACTCCGGCGAGCACCACCACGAGTGACAAGGCGGGCACCCCGCAGCGCAGAAACAGCTCGTTCTTCCGCCACTGCCAGACGATCGGCAGCACGACCGCGGCGATGACGATTTGTCCGATCTCGACGCCGAGATTGAAGGTGAACAACGGCATCCCGACGCCCTGCCCGCCCCGGCCCACGCCGAGTTCGCGCAACACGCTGGCGAACCCAAAACCGTGGATTAGCCCGAAGGCGAACGTCAGCCCCCACCGCCCACGCGGCTCCGCCCCACGGCACCAGAGATTTTCCGCCCCGACAAAAATGATCGAGGCGGCAATCGCCGGCTCAACCAAGCGGCTCGGCAGGTTGACGACATCCAGCGTGGCCAGCGCCAGCGTCAGCGAATGCGCCAGCGTAAAGCAGGTGATGATTCCGACGATGGAGCGAAAGCTGCGGCACACCATGAGCAGCGCGAAGAGGAACAACAAGTGGTCGAAGCCCATCCAGATGTGGCTGATTCCCAGCCATACGAAACCGTAAAACGTCGGTGGCGCAGCCGCCGGCGCCTCGTCCGCCCCGTCGCCCGTGGCAGCCTTGGCGGGACCACCGATCTCCAGCGCGCTGTCTTTCCCACTGATCAATTTCCGCGCGAGGATCGCACCGCGTTCGTCCACGATGATGACGAACTCGCGGTGGGCCGACGGCAGCAGGCCCAGTTTCAGCGCCCGCAGCGTGAATCCCCCGGCCGGTCGGGGATAAACCAGGTGGAAATTCAGCGCATCCCCGGCCGCGAGTTCGACGCGTGTTTCGCGCGGGACCAGCACCTTGTCGCCCGCCCGCACTTCCCACAACTGCGACGCGAGCGTGGCCAGTTTAGCCTGGGCCGCGTCGAAATCCGCCTGGGTCCAGTTGCCCGAAGAACGCGCCGTCGATGACAGCAACTGTTCCGCATCGGCGGGTGCAAACCCTGTGGACAGTTCGAACGCATCGCCCCGCAACTGGCCTTGCGCCGTGCTGAGTCCCGGATCGTGCGCCTGCAGCCCAATCGCCGCGCCGATCAAGAGAGCGGCACGAAGGGCAAACCGGGAGGCAACGCGGGCAATAAACACCCGTCCACCGCAGGCCAGAACGTTTCCCCTGCCAATCGAAAACTTTCCCGTCCGGGTCGGTCGGCGACGACGGCGCGCCACCCTCCAATCTTGCAATCCATGGCGGGCCTAGCGTCGTCGAGGCGCATCCATGCAGTCGAACGCCGATTTGAGAGTGAGCCGACGGGCACCAATGGGTGGGCCGGGCGCTCCGCGCGCGGCCATAAGCGCGTCCGTCGGCCGGCCGCGCGCGGAGCGCCCGGCGCACCTCTTCGACTGCATGGATCCGGCTGAGGCTACTTTGTTGCCGGATAAATTTCGGCCTCGGCCGAGCTCGGCCCTCCTGCGGTTGCGAAAGCTCGACGGAGACGCGTAGTCTTCCTCCGCCCGCCCGGCATACCCATGCCTCCTCCCCGGTATTTCTGGCCCCCGCTCGACCCGGCCAATGATTTTGGCCTGATCGCGCTCGATCGCGATCTGTCGCCGGACCGGCTGATCTCAGCGTACCAACACGGCATCTTCCCCTGGCCCGATTCCCGGCTCGCCGATGCGATTCCGTGGGTGTGTCCGCCCCGGCGGGCAATTCTCGAATTCGACGCCCTGCATGTGCCGCGCACCCTACTCCGTTCGCAGCGCGCGCTCGCCGGCCTGCGGTTCACCACCGACGCGGCGTTCGAAGCTGTCATCCAGGCCTGCGCCATCGCACCGCGGGCCGGCCAGCGGGGCACATGGATCACACCCGCCATGATCGCCGCCTACACCGCGCTGCATCGGCGCGGACAGGCCCACAGCGTCGAAGCCTGGGCCGGCGATGAACTTGTCGGCGGGCTCTACGGCGTGACCGCCGGCGGGGTGTTCGCCGGTGAGAGTATGTTTCATCGGATCAATGACGCCTCGAAATTGTGCGTCCTGCACCTCATCGGGCATCTCCGGAACCGGGGAGCGACCTGGATCGACATCCAGCAACTGACCGGACACTTCGCCCGGCTCGGGGCGCGCGAGATTTCCCGGGAGGAATTCCTCGCCCGTCTCACCGCCGAGCAGCGCGCCAGGCGGGTGTTGTTTCCGTAGCATCGTTTGCCGACGCCCGCGGGCGCCGACGAGCAGCGCCCCTACCATGCCAATCCTGCGGCACGTGGTTAAGCTCAACTTGAACGCGAATTGGAGTAACCAACCCGGCTCACTCCGGTCGGGTCAAAACGACGTCACTCCACTCGCCCATCACGCGGGCATTGAGCAACCAACCCGGAGTCAGGGCCTCGAACACGGTCCGCACCTGGGCGTTTTCCCCCGCCAGGATCCCGCTGAGCACGAGCGTGCCGCCAGGGGCAACGGCCGCGACCAGTTCGGCCGCGAACCGCATCAACACGTCCGCCTGGATGTTCGCGAGCAGCACCTCGGCCTGCCGGCCCGTCAGACCGGCAGTCAAATCGCCGACGAAGAAGTTCACGCGGCCCGTGAGTCCGTTGACCGCGGCGTTTTCCTCGCTCACGCGCACGGCCTCGGGATCATTATCGAAGCCGACCACATCGCGAACACCGAGCAAGGCCGCCGAGAGCGCCAGAATCCCCGAGCCGCACCCCGCATCGATCACGCGCCACGCGCCGCAGGCTCCTTGCCCCCCCCTGCCGGCGGCGAGCGCGACCAGGCGCTCGACACAGAGCCGGGTGGTCTCGTGGTTGCCCGTGCCAAAGGCCAGCCCCGGATCGAGCCACAGCACGGCATCGCCCGGCGGCAGCGAAAACGTCGCCCGCTCCCAGACCGGCACCCAGTGCAGCCGCCCGAACTGCCACGCGTGAAAATGCGCCTTGTAGCTGTCGCGCCAGTCCGCGTCGGCCAGCGTCCGCCGAACGGGAACGGACAGCGGTTGCACGCCGGCAACCGCCAGCAGCGGTTCGATTTCGCTCCATTGTGCAGCGGCCAGAAATTCGTCCGCGCAGATGCCCGCCACCCAGGCGCGATGCACGATCACGTCCTCGATCACGCTCCAGTTCTCGAACGAATGCCCGAGCAGGATGTCGTCCGCGGCGTTGGCAGCGGCCGCGGGGATTTCGACTTTGATTTCAAATAGGGCCACGCGGACGACCGTCCACCGTCGTGCGAGCCACGGCAACGCGAATCAATTCCTTCGCCGGTCTCGCCCGGGGACTGGCAAGGAGAGCCGGCTCCAGCCGGGACGCGGTAGTGGCACGCCACGCCGGCGCTGAGACCTCGAAGGGCAGCAGACCCTGCAACGCACACCAAAGCCGCGGCAGCCGTTTCGGTCTCATTGCACCACCTCCGGGCCGGCAACCGCCCCATGGCCGGCGTCCTGCGCCGCCCAGTCGATGTTGCGCGTGAAGTACATCACCGCGGCCAGCGCCGCAAACAGCGCCCCGGTGCCGGCGAGCAGGGCGTAAGCCTCCAGCCGCAGCACGACGAAGAGCACGCTGTGCACGCCGGCCAGCAACCCGCCGATCAGCGCCGCGCGGCCCCAACGGCGCAAAATCGACCCGCTGTAAAGCGTGATGAGCAGCGACGACGCCACCGCCGCCCCGGCGTAGGCACCCTCGGGCCGCATCACCTCGCCGAGGGCCAGCAATGCCAGGTAGAAAAGACAGAGCGCGGCCCCCACGAGCCCGTAGTGCACGGCATGCAACCGCAGGCCCGCGAGCGTTTCAAAAAGGAAGAAGGCCGTGAAGACGAGTGCGAGCACGAGCACACCGTGCTTCAACGCCCGCTCCACCATCCGGTACGCATCGAACACCTCGTCGGGTGGCGCGGCACGGACGACCTCGACGGTGAACTGCAGCGAATCCGCGCGATGATTCCGCCGCTCCTGATTCAGGGTGTTCACCAGGTGGAGCGGCACCTGGAGCAGGAGCACGAGCCCGGCGATGAACAACAGCTTGAGCGTGACGGCATGGCGACGGCCGGTTCTTGACGGCGCGGGCAGGACGGGAGGTTCAGTTTGCATCGGCCCCATCATGCGGCACCGGCGTGAACCGCAGATGAAGTCACCGTGAATTCGGCGTGAAAACGAACTCAAGCCACCGGCAGCGACAACATCGCGCAGGCTCCACCCTCGGGGCGGTTCACGAGCGCCACCTCGCCGCCATGCAACCGCGCGATCTCACGCACGATGCTGAGTCCCAGCCCGCTGCTTTTGCGTCCGGTGTCCGGACGCGGCAGCGAATAGAACCGATCGAAAATCTTGCCGAGCGCGTAGTCCGGCACGCCGGGCCCGCTGTCCGTGACGCTGATCACCGCGCGATCGCCCTCGAGCCGCAACGCCAGCGTCACTGCCCCGCCGGGCGGCGTGAATTCGAGCGCATTTTGCACGAGGTTGCCCACCGATTGGATCAAGAGAAATCGCTCGCCGCGCCCGCGCAGCACCGCCGGCCCCTCGAGCGCAAGCCGCAGCCGCCGCGCCGTCGCCGTCGCCAGCGCGGCCTCGTGCACCTCGCGCAAGAGCCCGGCGAGATCCACCTCGGCCAGCGCCGAGCCGGCCCGGCGCGATTCCAGCGCCGCCAGGTCGAGCAGCCGGTCGACAATGAGCTGCAGCCGCTCGGATTCGGCGCGCAGATTGGCGATGAACCGGACGCGATCCGCCTCGGGCGGGTTTTCCGCCAGCAGCTCCGCCGCCCCGCGAATCGACGAGAGCGGAGCCTTAAACTCATGGGCGAGCGCCTGCGTGTAACGTTCCACGTAGGCTTTCCCCTCCAGCGCGACGCGCATCTCCTCGAACGCCCGCGCCAGGGCCGCCACCTCGTGCGCCCGTGAAGCCGGGGGCGACACGGGCCGGCCATCGCGCACCGCGAGCGCATATTCCGTGAGCCGCTCGAGCGACCGGGAAAGCCGCGTCGAAATCCACCACCCCACCCCCACCATCACGGCGGCAATGGAACCGAGCGACCAGAGGAGCCCCGCCCGCGCCTCGCTCACGCCCTCGGCCACGGTGGCCAGCGGCCGCCCGACGCCCACCCAGCCAACGAACTCGCCTTTGCGCCGCACCGGGGTCGCCACGCGCAGTTCACCGTCAACCTCCGCGACATTCGACACGGTGTAGTTCTCCGAAGCCGCGCGGCCGCCCCCGCGCATCGGCCAGCCGTAGATCGTGCCGACATCGCGTCCGTGCGCCGAATCGAAAATAACCCGCCCGGCCGGTTCGCACGCGAACACCCGCAGGAGCTCAGCGTTCGGCGGCAGCGTCGCGAGCTTCCGCGCCCACGTGTCGTCGGCCGGCATGCCCTGGGTGACGAAGACCCCGAGAAATGCCGCCGTGTCGCCGAGCGTCCGCCGCATCGACTCGACATAGCGCAACCGCACATCGCGCATGACCAGCACCATCACCACGGCGAAGCCAACCGCGGAGGCCGTGACATAAACGCCAAAGATCGCGGTGCGGATTTTCACAACTCGATCTCACGGCGCCACGCGCAGCGAGTAACCCAGCCCGCGGTGGGTGTGGATCGGATCGGCGTCGGGCGCGACCACACGGAGCTTGGCGCGGAGGGTTTTGATGTGCGCATCGACCGTGCGATCGAGGCTGGCTCCCGGATCCTCCCACGCCGCCTGCATCAACTGATCGCGGGAAAACACCCGGCCCGGTCGCGCGGCGAGCGTCTTCAGCAGCCGGAATTCGTACCGCGTCAACTCGAGCGTCACGCCGCGAAACGCAATCGCGCACCGTTCGTCGTCGACCGCGAACTCCGCGCCCCGCCCCGACGGCTTGTCATCTAATGGATGACAACCCACCGGTCCGCCCGCGGCCGCGGTGCCGTTGGTGCGGCGCAAGACCGCCTTCACCCGCGCAGTGAGCTCGCGCGGACTAAAGGGCTTGGCGAGGTAGTCGTCCCCGCCGAGCTCGAGGCCGAGCACACGATCGAGTTCCGTGTTGCGGGCGGTCAGGAAAATCACCGGCACCGCGGACTGCGCGCGGATCTGCTTGCAGATATCCAAGCCGCTGCCATCCGGCAGGCCGATGTCGAGCACCACGAGCGCGAACGGTTTCGCGGCGAGCGCCGCGAGGCCGGCGCGGCCCGTGGCGCACCATTCCGGCGCAAAGCCCTCGGTTTTCAGCGCGTAAAGCAGCGTGTCCGCGATCGCGGGCTCGTCTTCGACGATGAGGATGGGCGGCAACATGGGCGGCGGTCGGCGACACGCGTCGCGCATCGCTGCCCCACGCTCAGCCAACCCGTGCGCGCCCGCAAACGCTTTCTGCCCCGCGCTGCGAAGCGGAACTCAAGCGGCGGCATGGGAGAGCGCCAACGAGTGGCAATGGCAGAATCTAGGTTTTCGCGCCGCGAAAACCTTCGCTCAAGCGCGCGATCACCGCCGGCAGCAACGCATGCTCGGCGGCGTGCACCTTTGCGCCCAGTGACTCGAGCGTGTCGGCATCCTCGATCCGCACCGCAGCCTGATCGATGATCGGCCCGCCATCCACGTCGAGGGTCACGCCATGCACGGTGCAGCCGGTGATCTTCACCCCGCGCCGGAACGCCTGGCCGATCCCGTCGAGCCCCGGAAAACTCGGCAGCAGACTTGGGTGCAGGTTGATGATCTTGCCCTCGAAATGGGCGAGAAACGGGAGTTTCAACACCCGCATGAAACCGGCGAGCACGATCAAGTCGGGCCGGCAGGCGGTGATCGTCGCGATGTAATGCTGCTCGGCCTCACCATCGAGCTTCGTCTTGTAGGGCGCCGCGTCGAGAAAGGCCGCCGGCACCCCGAAGCGCGGCCCGAGGGCGAGAATGCCGGCGTCCGCCCGGTCCGAGAAAATCTGCACGACCCGCCCGCGGCCCAGCCGCCCGTCCTGCTGGGCCTGGAGAATCGCCTCGGCATTCGAGCCGCGGCCGGAACCGAGAATCACGATGCGCATGGCGGTCAATCGCGACGAATCTGCACGATCCGCACCTCACGCGCGGCGTGATCCGCCCAATGCACAATCAGGAACGGACCACACAAGCTGGCAAAGTTGGACCGTCCCGCGGCGTCGTTGTGAAAGCCCTGCCCGATCGCATGCGGGTTCGCGGCCAACCAACGAAAATACGAATGCGCCAGCTCCCACTCCTCGTCCGCAAACTGCACGAACGCCTCAAACGCCGCTTCCTCCAGGACAAAACGGTATTTCTGGAGCGTCACTTTTTCGTCGCGCGCCGTGCCGCCACAAACTGCTCAACCTGCTCCTGGGAAACCTTGCGGCCAGCGTCCATCGCGGCGTGCGCCCGGGCGAGCTCGTCGGCCAATCCCGGCGTTTCCTTCCAGCGCAAGATCCTCAGATGCCCTGCGACTTGCGCGCGCTCCGTCGCGGACATCTGGTCGAGGGAACCCTTAAGTTCTTGCACACTCATGGGCGCAACATGGCCCCATCGACGCACGACGGCAAGTTCACACTTCCCCCGCCGCCTTGATCCTGGCGATCAGATTCGTCGTGCTGAAACCCGGCAGGAACGGCAGGAACTCGATCCGCGCCCCGACGGTTTCGAGCGCCTCGCGTTCGCCCGGATCGAGCTTGGCGAGCGTGTAATCGCCGGCCTTGCAGTAGATGTCGGGACGCAGCGCCCGGATCTCCGCGTCGAGCCGGGGCGTGCCGAAAACAAAAACGGCATCGACGCATGCGAGCGCCCCGAGCGCGTAGGCCCGCTCGGTCTCCGTCTGCACCGGGCGTGACGGCCCTTTGAGCGCGCGGGTGCTCGCGTCGGCGTTGAGGGCGATGAAAAGGGAGTCACCGAGCGCACGGGCCTGCTGCAGGTAGTAGAGGTGACCCGTGTGCAGCAGATCGAAGATGCCGTTGGTCAACACCACCCGACGGCCCGCGGCCCGTAACGCCTCGCGGCGCGCGACGGCGTCGGCGAGCGCGAACAGTTTTGGGTTGTCGAGTGTCACGGCATGGCAAGCCTCACGCCTCGGACAGGTGTTGTCCATTCGGTTATCCCGTCCGCCGCTCCCATGAAAACCCGTCTCGTTTCCGCCCTGTTCCTTCTCGGCCTCGCCGCGACCGCCTTTGCCTCCAAGGAGAAACCCGTCATCGGCCTCTCGCTCGACACGCTGAAGGAAGAGCGCTGGCAGCGCGATCGCGACACGTTCACCGCCGCGGCGCAGAAACTCGGCGCCACCGTCATCGTGCAATCGGCCAACAGCGACGACACCCGGCAGGTGCGCGATGTCGAGTCGCTGATCAGCCGCGGCGTCGATGTGCTCGTGATCGTGCCGCACAACGGCAACGCGATGACGCGCGCGGTGAAGTCCGCCAACGAGGCGAAGATTCCCGTGATCGCCTACGACCGGCTGATCATGAATTGCGCGATCGATTACTATCTTACATTCGACAACGTGAAGGTCGGCGAGGCCCAAGGCAGTTATGCCGCGGCCCGCCTGCCGCAGGATCGCAAGGCCCGCATCGTCCGCATCTACGGCGCCCCCACCGACAACAACGCGAAGATGTTCAAGCAGGGCCAGGACAACATCCTCGGACCGCTGATCAAGGCCGGCAAAATTGAGGTGGTCCATGAGGACTGGGCGCTCGATTGGAAGCCGGAGAACGGCAAGAAAATCATGAACGCCGCCATCACCAAGGCCGAGTCCGGCGGCTTCACCATCGACGCCGCGGTGGTCTCGAACGACGGCACCGCTGGCGGCGCGATCCAGGCGCTCCTCGAGGGCGGTCTCGCCGGCAAAGTGCTCGTCACCGGCCAGGACGCCGACCTCGCCGCCTGCCAGCGCATCCTCCGCGGCACCCAGGCGATGACCGTCTACAAGCCGTTGAAAAATCTAGCCGCCCTGGCGGCGCGGGTCGCCGTCGACGTCGCCCAGGGGCGCAAGCCCGCCGCGGCCGGCTCGCTCGACAACGGCACGAAGAAAGTGCCGTCGATTTTCGAAAAGATCGTCTCGGTCGACAAAAGCAACCTGACGGCGACGGTGGTCGCGGACGGGTTTCACAAGGCGGAGGACCTGAAGTAGGTCAGGTCTCCGACCTGACCCGCGCCCGCGCCGAGATTCTCGATGGGCGGGTCACAGACCCGCCCTACCCCCAATGCCCCTTGCTCTCCTCGAAGCCCGCCGGCTGACGAAGCGCTTCCCGGGAGTCACCGCATTGCGGGACGTCGCGTTCGAGCTGCGCCCGGGTGAAGTCCACGCCCTGTGCGGCGAAAATGGCGCGGGCAAGTCCACGCTGATCAAGCTGCTCTCCGGCATTCATCCGCACGGCAGCTACGATGGCGAGTTGCACGTCGACGGCCGGCCGGTGCGCTTTGCCGGCATCCGCGACGCCGAAGCCGCGGGCATCGCCGTCATCACGCAGGAGTTCGCGCTGATCGACGAGCTGAGTGTCGCCGAAAACATCTTCCTCGGCCGCGCGCCGCGGCGCGGCTTCTGCGTCGACTGGCTGGAGATGCACCGGCGCGCCGCGGAGCTGCTCGCGGATTTTGGCCTCGCGATTTCACCCGAAGCGCCGGTGCGCGAGATCGGCATCGGCCAGAAGCAGCTCGTGGAGATCGTGCGGGCAATGGACAAGAAGACCCGCGTGCTGGTGCTGGACGAGCCTACCGCCGCCCTCAGCGGCCAGGAGGTCACCGTACTGCTCGATCATCTCCGCCGCCTCCGCGCGCAGGGCACCGCGTGCATCTACATTTCGCACAAGCTCGACGAGGTGTTTGCCATTGCCGATCGCATCACCGTGTTGCGCGATGGCGCCAGCATCACGACGCTCGCCGCGCGCGACGCCACCATTCCGCTCGTGATCAAACACATGGTAGGCCGGGACATTGGCGACCAATTTCCCCGCAAACCGATCGCCGAGGCGGGGGCGACGGTCCTGGCCGTTCGTCACCTCACCGTTGCGCCCGCGAAAAACGCCCCGCCGTTTCTCCGCGACATTTCCTTCACCCTGCGGGGCGGCGAAGTGCTCGGTTTCGGCGGCCTCATGGGGGCGGGTCGCACCGAACTGATCATGCACCTGTTCGGGGCGTGGGGCCATCGCGTGAGCGGCGACGTCTCCCTGCGCGGCCAACCGCACGCGACACCGACGCCGCGCGATTCCATTCGCCGCGGCCTGGTGCTGGCGAGCGAGGATCGCCGCCGCTACGGCCTCGTGCTTGGACAGAGCATCGGCTTCAATCTCTCGCTCTCGAGCCTCCGCCAGTTTCGGCGCGGCCTGAAGCTCGATCTGCCCGCGGAGGAAGTCCGCAACCAGCACTTCTTCGATTCGCTCCAGGTGAAGGCCCCGGACCAGCATGCCTGCGCCGGCGGCCTCTCCGGCGGCAACCAGCAGAAGGTCGTGCTCGGCAAGGCGCTGATGACCGAACCGACCGTGGTGATGCTCGACGAGCCCACCCGCGGCATCGATGTCGGGGCCAAGCTCGAGGTCTACGAGCTGATCAACCGGCTCACCGCGGAGGGCAAGGCCGTCATCCTCGTTTCGAGCGAGCTGCCCGAGCTGATGGGCCTGAGCGACCGGATCATCATGCTGCGCGGCGGCGAGATAGGCGGGGAGTTCGGGCGCGGAGAGGCGACGCAGGAAGAACTCATGCGGGCGGCGGTACTTGCCGCATGAGGAAACGGGCATGGACCAAGGACCAGTGACCAAGGACCAAGGACCAGTTACCAATGACCAAGGACCAAGGACCAATGAAGAACCAGGATTACGACCTTGAGGAACGTACTGCGCTGTTTGGCGAGGCCATCATCGAGTTCTGTTTCGGGTTGCCACTAAATCCAATAACGTCGCCTCTCGTTAACCAACTCGTCGCCGCCGGCACCAGCATTGGGGCGAATTACTGCGAGGCCGACGAAGCCGAGTCGAAGAAGGATTTCCGCCACAAGGTCGCCATCTGTCGGAAAGAGGCGAAAGAAACGAAGTATTGGCTTCGCATGATTGCGAAAGGCGTACCCGCGCAAAAGGCGCCCGCTCGCGAGCTGTGGGGCGAAGCGAAGGAATTACACCTCATTTTTTGCGCCATCATCCGCACCACCGACCGAAATCTCCGCCAGGCACACCTCTCAAAAAATCTTAATCCAGATACCATTCTCTGAACATCGGTCATTGGTCCTTGGCCCTTGGTCATTGGTCATTGGTCCTTGGCCCTTGGTCATTGGCCCTTGGTCATTGGTCCTTGGCCCTTGGTCATTGGCCCTTGGTCATTGGCCCTTGGTCATTGGTCATTGGCCCTTGGTCATTGGTCATTGGCCCTTGGTCATTGGTCATTGGCCCTTGGTCATTGGTCATTGGTCCTTGGCCCTTGGTCATTGGCCCTTGGTCATTGGCCCTTGGTCATTGGTCATTGGCCCTTGGTCATTGGTCATTGGCCCTTGGTCATTGGTCATTGGCCCTTGGTCATTGGTCATTGGCCCTTGGTCATTCCTCACTCGTCATCAGTCCTTGCTCCGCACCGCGCCCATGCATCTCCGCACCGCCACCAAATCGCTCGCGATGCCATTGGCCCTCGCTGCCATCGCCCTATTCTTCGCGGTGAAGGAGCCCGCGTTTCTCGGGCCGCGCAACCTCACGCAGCTCATCGTCGAGTTCTCGATCACGGGCACGCTGGCGCTCGGGATGTTCATGATTCTGCTCACCGGGCAGATCGATCTCTCGGTCGGCAGCGGCGTCGGGTTGATCGGCGGCATCGCGGCGGTGCTCGTGTTCCAGCAGGGCTGGCCGGCCCCCGTTGCGATGGGCGCGGCCTTTGTCGCCGCACTCGGGCTGTGGACGCTGATGGGCACGCTCATTGTCCGCCAGCGCATCCCGTCGTTCATCATCACGCTCGGCGGGCTGCTGATTTTCAAGGGACTCTTCTGGCTCGTGATCCAGAACTCCACCGTCCCGGTCTCGCGCGGCGACGTGGAGAACCTCTACTCGCGGCTGACCACGTACTACCTGCCCGCCGCCTGGGGCTACACGCTGGCGGCCGGCATCGCGCTCGCGCTCGCCGTGTTGGCGTGGCGCAGCCGGGAGGCCCGCGCGGCGCACGATCTCCGCGTGCACTCCCGCGCGCGGCTTGCAGCCCAGGGACTCGCAATCGCCGCGGCGGTTGCCGGGCTGGTCGCGATGTTCAACCAGTTTCGCGGCGTGCCGCTCTCGCTCCTCGTGCTGGCGGGCACGGCGGCCGCGGTGTATTTCCTGACGCAGCACACGCCGTTCGGCCGCTATCTTTACGCCATCGGCGGCAACGAGGAGGCCGCCGTGCTCTCCGGCATTGCGGTCAACCGCGTGCTCATCGGCGCCTATGCGCTGATGGGCGTGACGGTCGCGCTCACCGGGTTTATGACGACCGCCTATTCCGGGGCGTCGACCACGACCGTCGGCGATCTGATGGAACTTGATGCGATCGCCGCCTGCGTGATCGGCGGAACGGCGCTGAAAGGCGGACGCGGCTCGGTGGGCGGCGTGATCTTTGGCGCGCTCATCATGACCGCGCTGCTGAACGGCATGACGCTCCTTGCCGTCTCACCCGAGAGCAAGTTCATCGCCCGCGGGATCGTGCTCACGCTCGCCGTGTGGATGGACGTGGGGTTTCGCGCCGCGAAAACCTGAGTGAGATTTTCGCCGGCCGGCGAAAATCTCAGAAGAACTTCTTCGCCTTCTCAAAAAACGACTTCGAGGTCGGCTCGTCGGCATCGCCACTGACGCGCGCGAATTCCTCCAGAATTTTCCGCTGCTCGCCGGTGAGCGCCTGCGGGACCTCGACATGTACGCGCACGAGCTGGTCGCCATGATGCCCGCCGCGGAGGCTCGGCATGCCCTTGCCCCGGAGCCGGAACGTCGTGCCGCTCTGCGTCGCGGGTGGAATCTTGAGCGAGGCCTTGCCGAAGAGCGTCGGCAGCTCGATGTTGCCGCCGAGTGTCGCGAGCGTGAACTTGATCGGAATTTCGCAGAACAGGTCCTCCCCCTGCCGCTCGAACAGCTCGTGCGTCTTGACCGACAGCACGATGTACAGGTCGCCCGCGTTGCCGCCGGCGAGCCCGGCTTCGCCGTTGCCGGAAGATCGCAGGCGGGAGCCCGTATCGACGCCGGCGGGAATCCGCACGTTGAGTTTGGTGTTCTTCGCCACGCGGCCCTCGCCCCGGCAGGCGGTGCACGGCTTTTCCACCCGCGTGCCTGCGCCCGCACAGCTCGGACAGGTCTGGGTGAACGTGATGATTCCGCCCGAGCGCCGGATCTGTCCGGCGCCGCGGCAGGTAGGACAGCTCACGCGCCGCGAACCCGGTTCGGCCCCGCTGCCATCGCAGCGTTCGCAACTCATGTTCTTGCGAAACGAAATCTCCTTCTCCACGCCCCGCGCCGCTTCCTCGAGGGTGATTTCCAAATCGTAGCGCAGATCGGCGCCGTCCCGCCCCTCGTCGCGGCCGCGGCCACCGCCAAACATCTCGTCGAAAATTCCGCCGCCGCCCGCGCCCTGCTGGCCAAACACGTCGCGAAAAATATCGAACGGATCGTGGAAGCCACCGCCCCCCATCCCACCCGGCCCCCGCGGACCCGCGCCGCCACCCTCGAACGCCGCCGGACCGTAACGGTCATAGGCCGCGCGCTTCTCCGCATCGCTCAGCACCTCATAGGCGTGGGAGACCTTTTTGAACATCTCCTCCGCCTCCTTGTTGCCGGGATTCTTGTCCGGATGAAACTGCACCGCCTTCTTGCGGTAGGCTTTCTTCAGTTCTTCCGGCGTGGCGGTTTTCGCCACGCCGAGCAGTTCGTAATAGTCTTCCTTGGCCATGTTTTCAGTTTGTCATCCAGAGCAAAGCGGGGAATCCCAACCGAGATCCCCCGCGGAAGGCCCGGTACAAATCCCACCGGCCCCTCCGCTGCGCTCAGAATGTCAGGAGTGGTTAAGGGGCGCGTTGGGGTTTGCCGGTTTTCGCCGGTCCGCTCGACACCACCACCGAGGCGGGCCGCAACAACCGTGCGTTGAGCGAGTAGCCGGTCCGCACGACCGAGAGAACGTGTTCCTCTTTGATGTCCGCACTCGGCTGGTGCGAAATCCCTTCATGCTGGTGGGGATCAAATGGCTGGCCCACCGGATTGATTTCTTTCAGGCCGTGATTGGCGAGGGCCGACTTGAGCTGCGCGAGCACCATGTCGACGCCGCCGAGGAGCGATTTTACATCCGCGCCCGGCTGCTTCGCCGCCGCCAGCGCCAACGCGAGGTTGTCGAGCACCGGGAAGATGTCCTCGAACACCCGGCCCGTGACCATCGAGCGCAGCTCGTCCTTTTCCCGCACTGTGCGGCGCCGGAAGTTCTCGAAATCGGCCGTGGCGCGCATGAAGCGATCGAAATTGGCCGCGGCCTCGGCTTTCGCGGCCGCAAGCGGTTCGGCGGAATCGGACGCTCCGTCCGCGGCGGCCGGGCTGGAGGCCTGCCCTTCGGGCGGATTCTCCCCGGCCACCGGGGCCAAGGCGGCGTCGGCTTGGCGCGAGGGATCGGCGTTCGTCGCAGTGGAATTGGGCACAGTAGCGTTGTGGTCAGGCACGGTCATGGATGCAAAAGAACGGGCACTAAACTACGGGTTTCCCGATTCTTCAAGTTTCCTCCCAAAGTCATTCGCGTTTCCTGCCCGCGGCCCGATCCCGGCCCGGCATCGCCCGATTCCGCCCCCCACCCCCGTCGGCCGGTGGCGCCGGGGTGCGCCGTCAGCCCACAAAATCCTCGGTGATCAGCAGGATCGTCATCACGTCCGCCGAAAACGTGAACGCCCCGGCGAACGGCACGACCACGTTGTCGCCCCGACCGAGTTTCTGCCCGAAGGGCGACCGCGTGCCGCTGCCGTCGGGTGCCGCCCGTACCGCGCCGCTGACCACGCTCAACACCCGCGGCTGCTCGCCGGCGCGCAGATGCAGGCGCTCGCCGGCCCCAAGCACGACCCGGCGGATGCGAAACTCCGCGCAGTCGGCGATCACCCCGGAGGTCGGCGCGGCGCGCAACGGCACGGGCTCGAAATCCGTCCAGTCGATCGAGCGCAGCGACTGCGCGACATGGAGTTGGCGGGCCAGCCCGTCCAGGCCGACGCGGCCCCAATCGTAAACCCGGTACGTCGTGTCGGAGTTCTGCTGGATCTCGAGGATGAGGTTGCCCGCATCGATGGCGTGAACCTGGCCGCTGTGCACGAGAATCGAGTCTCCAGCGGCGACACTGAACCGGTGGATGCAGTGCTCGACCGTGTGGTTGGCAATGGCCTGTTCAAACTGCGCCCGCGTGACACCCCGCTTCAACCCGACAATCAACTCTGCGTTCGGCGTGGTTTCGGCAATGTACCAGTTTTCCGTCTTGGGCTGTCCGCCCAGCTCGGGCGCGACCGCCGCCGGCGGATGCACCTGCAGACTGAGCCGCTCGCGGCAGTCCAGCCACTTCACCAGGATGGGGAACGGCTTTTCGGCCGGCCAGGCCGGGCCCATGATGTCGGCGCGCTGCCGGGCCAGCAGGCTGGCCAACGACTGGCCGTTAAAGGTGCCGCCGTCGACGATCGACTGGGCTTCGGGTCGATCGACGATTTCCCAGCTCTCTCCAATAGGTCCGCCGGCCGGGAGGGTGCGACGAAGTGCGGACTCGAGAGCCCGGCCTCCCCAAACCCGTTCCTGATAGAGCGGCTGAAAACGGAGGAGTTCGCGCATGAACGGTTTGAATAGAATTTTGTGAAAAAGGCGCGGGGTTGTTTACATTTGACCAGTCACGTTGTTAGCGTGGAATCCGCACCAATTTCCTAGCTGGCTCACACAAATGCCCAAGTCAGAGACTTCAAACCCAAACGACGGACCCTCTTTCCAAGCGCCGCGTTATCGGCCGAACTGGATTGCGGCTTTGTGCTGTCTCATTGCGGGAACCTACCTCACCGTCGCGCTCGTCGCGTACGCCCCCGCCCAAAGCCGCTTCCACACGACGGCTCCCCTCCTGAAAAACCCGGTGGGCTGGCTCGGCGCCGATGCATCGTGGGCCCTGCTTTATGCGGTGGGGATCAGCACCTGGCTCCTGCCGGTGTTTCTCTTCTGGATGGTCTACATCGCGCTGCGCAGTTCCCGGCACCTCACCGGCACGCGCACCGTGGCCATGGTGGTTGCCACGGTTATGTTCGCGACGCTCGCGGCGATGTTCAAGGATGCGAAATGGGGCAGCGATTATTTCCCCAATGGCCACGGTGGACTCGTCGGCCTGACCCTCTACCACCGTCTGCTCGGCGACGCGCTCGGGTCGTTCGGTTCCGGCCTGCTGCTCGGAATCGTTTATTGCCTCGCCCTGCTGTTCATTTTCACCAAGGACATCGGCGCGGAGGTCGAAAAGATCATCATGAACTTTGGCTCCTGGCGCGCCAATCGGGCGAAGCTCAAGGCGGACCTGGCCGAAAAGCTGCGGAAGGAAAAAGAGGCGCTGGCGAAACAAAAGACCGCGGTTGCCGCGGTCGTGGCGAGCACTTCGGCCCCTGCCCCGGCGGCCGTGGGACCCACGGGCAAGAAGTCGTTTGTGCCAAAGGCCTCGGAGGATCCGCTGGCCAAACCAGGGAGCCCGCGCCCGGTTGAACCCCCGTCGCCGGAGCCTCCGAAACCAGCCAGGCCGGTTGTCATCGTCGCGCCACCGTCACCAGCGAAACCGGAGTCCGCACCTGCCTCCGCGCTCACGGCTGGCGTGGGCCCGGCCAACGGCATCCAGGTCTCGCCGGTGGCAAAGCCGCTGCCGATCCCGGTGATTCACAAGCCCGTGGCCACGGCCAAGGCCGCCGCCGAGCAACCGGCCAGCGACGAGGACTACAAGCGTTTCCCGCTCGCCCTGCTCAAGGAGCAGGTTCGACCGCCGGACGACAGCGACGAGGAACACATGCGCAACATGGCCGACCTCGTCCGGATTCTGGGCGAATTTGGCGTCGAAGTCACACCGGGCGAGATTCAGGTCGGCCCCGTTATCACCTGCTACGAAGTCGTCCCGGCCGCCGGCGTGCGGGTGGAAAAAATCTCCGGCCTCGACAAGAATATCGCGCTGGGGATGAAGGCGCAGTCCGTGCGCATCCTGGCCCCGATTCCCGGCAAGGCCGCGGTCGGGGTTGAAATCCCGAACCGGACTCCCACCGCCGTCGGCATGCGCGAGATCCTGGAATCACAGGACTGGCGCGACGTGAAGGCGGAGATTCCGATCGCCTTGGGGAAGGATGTCTCCGGTCGGCCCCTGATTTCCGACCTGACGAAGATGCCGCACCTGCTCATCGCCGGGGCGACCGGTTCGGGCAAATCGGTCTGCATCAATTCCATCATCGCCTCAATCGTTTACCGCAAGGGGCCGCGCGATGTGCGCCTCATCATGGTCGATCCCAAGGTGGTCGAATTGAAAATCTTCAATGTGCTGCCGCACATGTTGATTCCGGTCGTGACCGAGCCGAAGAAAGTGCCGGGCGCACTGAAATGGCTGCTGAGCGCCATGGAGGAGCGCTATCAGATCTTCGCCAAGGTGGGCGTGCGCAACATCACCGGTTTCAACCACCGGAAGAAGTCGCCTCCAACCGACGCGCCCCCGCCCGTCGTGCAGGACGAGATTCCGCTCGAGCGCGATGATGGCCTCGAGATCCCCGAACACCTGCCGTACATTGTCGCCATCATCGACGAACTCGCCGACCTCATGATGGTCGCGCCCGCCGAGATCGAAACGAGCATCGCACGCCTGGCCCAACTCGCCCGCGCCGCCGGGATTCACCTGATCATCGCGACGCAACGGCCCTCGGTCAACGTCATCACCGGCGTGATCAAGGCCAACCTCCCCTCCCGGATCGCGTTCCAAGTAGCCTCCCAGGTCGACTCGCGCACGATCCTCGACGTCAAGGGAGCGGACACGCTAATCGGACGCGGCGACATGCTTTTTTCGCCCCCCGGCACGTCGCGCCTGGTGCGGGCCCAAGGCGCCTTTGTATCCGACGAGGAAGTCCAGGACCTGGTAAAATATCTCAAGGAAAACAATCAGCCGCCGGTGTACGCGAAGGAAGTCCAGGCCCAGATCGATCGCGCGGCCAAGGAAGACGACGAGGAGGACGAGGGCGAGGAGGAGGACGGCGACTTGGGGGACGACGACGAGTTGTACCAGAAGGCGCTCGACGTGCTCCGATCGACGAAGCGCGCCAGCACCTCGATGCTCCAGCGCCGCCTGCGCATCGGCTACAACCGGGCCGCCCGCATCATGGACAAGATGGAGGAGAAGGGCATCGTCGGACCGGACAACGGCTCGAGCCCGCGGGAAATCCTGACCGACCTCGACAGCCTTTGAAATTCTGGGTGCACACCAGTCGAGTACTTGAAGCAATGCCTTCGGGTGTTTCCGTCGCCGCCGATTCGGGCACCGCGAAAGACCGGCGCGGTTTTCGGCCGATTCGTGCGGCGCGAGGGCAATTCCTCCTTCCCCTTCTCGCGCAAAACGCCTAACTCACCACCATGCAGACCATCGGCGAACGGCTTGAGGAAGCGCGCAAGAAAAAAGGCATCTCGATCCGCGAGGCGGCTGAGGCGACAAAAATTCGCGGCGACTACCTGCAGAAATTCGAGGGCAACCAGTTCGACATCGGGCTGACGGAACTTTACGCGCGTGGATTTTTGCGCAACTACGCCAATTTCCTGAAGCTCCCCGCCGACCGCATCGTCGCCGACTATGCCGCGCTCGGCCGCGGCGAGGTTCGTCCCCGCCAGCCGAGCCGGGAAATCTACGGCCGGCTGGATATCTCGGTCGCGAGTGCCGCCGAGGCGAGCGACCGCGCCGCGCCGCCGGAAGCGACCCCGGCCGAAATGGCGCCCGCACGCGGACCAGCCCAGCCCCGCATTCCGCGCGGCAGTACCACGCTCCCCACCGGTCCCGATCCCGCCGTGGTTTTCAAGTACCTCAAGTGGGGCGGTCTGATCGTGGCGGCGTTGGTCGCCGTCCTGGTGCTCAAGTCGCTCCTCAGTAACGGAACGCGATCGACGCCGGCGCGCGCGTCCACGCCAGCGGCCGCCCCGACCCGGCCGACCGCCGGACCCAGCTACTCGCTCGTGGCGCTCGACACCGCGTTCGTGCGCGTGACGCACCGCATCGGCGAAGACACCGACGGAGAAGAGATTTTCAAAGGCACGCTCACGAAGGGCCAGAGCCAGGTGATTCCGTGGGTCGGTCCGCAAAATGTCTGGGCGAGCGCCGGCGAAAACGTCCAAATCGAATATAACGGCAAGCGTTGGCCGCTGCCGTTCACGGGCTACAACCACGGCCACATGGAAAACCCGCCGGTGCCGCGTTAACGCAGGCCGACCGGAGTTCCCAGCACTTCCCGCAGGAGGAACGCGCGCCGCAAGCTCTGCGGATCGCTCAAGTCCTCCAGCAGGCGCGCCCGGGCAACAGTCCGCATGGCAGGCTCGGAGTGCGCCACGTCGTCCCGAATTTCGGCGGCGTGCGCCGCGCGCCGCTGCACGACATGACGGGCCTCCTCCAATGCCTTCATTTCCCCGGCCAGCCGCGTCTGACGTTCGAGCTCGGCGCCCTGCGATTCAAGCACCATGGGCGCGGCCATCGCGGGTTGCACCCTTCGCTCCAGCCCGACAAGGGCGCGTTTCAGCGGACCGCCAAAAGGCTCCAATTCCGGTATGGCGGGCGCGGGCCGGAAGACCGGGCGCGACTCCTGCGGCTCCGGCGCCAACAGCGGGGGGGCGGACGAATCCGGCGCGTATTCGCCGCGGCGCTCCGCAATTTTCCGGCGGATGCGCTCCTGGATCTCACGCACATGCCGCTCCTCCTCGGTCTCGTTCTTCCCTGCCTCGTGCTCGGCGCCCGTCTTTCGCGCCTGGGCAATCGAGCGCACGATCGAGATCACCACGAAGACGAGCATCAAGACGAGCCCGGTGTTTTTCAGCAGCCAGTCCATGGGAGAAATCAATCCAGCACGTCAGCGCGTAACGAGGCCGCTCACTTCTTTCCACCTTCCGGGTGGGCGATCGACGAACGCATGGACGTGTCGGCCTGCACATTTTCCATCCGGTAGTAATCCATCACGCCCAGTCGGCCCGAGCGGAAGGCCTCGGCCATGGCGAGCGGCACCTGCGCCTGGGCCTCGACGACCTTGGCCTGCATCTCCTGCACCCGCGCCTTCATTTCCTGCTCGACCGCGACGGCGGCCGCACGGCGGATTTCCGCCTGCGCCTGGGCGATGCTCTTGTTCGCCTCGGCCTGCGCCTCCTGGAGCTTGGCGCCAACGTTTTCGCCCACGTCGACGTCGGCGATGTCGATGGAAAGGATTTCAAACGCGGTGCCGACATCGAGCCCGCGATGCAGCACCGTCTTCGAGATGCTGTCCGGGGATTCGAGCACGGTCTTGTAGCTCTCGGACGAGCCGATGGTGGAGACGATGCCTTCGCCCACGCGCGCAATGATCGTGTCCTCCTTCGCGCCGCCCACGAAACGGTCGAGGTTGGTGCGCACCGTCACCCGCGCCTTTACCTTCACCTGGATGCCATCCTTGGCCACGCCGTCGATCGTCGTGCGGCCGCTCGCCGGATTCGGACAGTCGATCACCTTCGGGTCGACCGACGTGCGCACGGCTTCCTCGACGGATTTGCCGGAGCCCTTGGTCGCGAGATCGATGGCGCAGGCGCGCTGCCAGTCGAGCGCGATGCCGGCCTTCTGGGCGGCGATGAGCGCATGGACGCAGGCGATCACGTTGCCGCCGGCCAGGTACTGCGCCTCGATGTCGTCGATCGAGAGCTTGATGCCGGCCTTCGTGGCGCGGATGCGTGCATCCACCATCACGCTGTAGGGCACCTGTCGCAGGCGCATCGCGACGAGGTTGAAAATGCTGACCGGCGCCCCGGCGAGCAACGCCCGCAGCCAGACGCTGAAGAACGACACGACGATGCCAAAAACAATGAGCGCGGCGACGCCGAGCACGACAAACAGGATCAAGGATGGGTTCATGAGAGTTTAGGTTTGGGAGACGATGAGATGAAAATTGTCCATGCCCACGACCCGGACGGTCGCGCCCTTGGCGATCAATCCGGATTGCGAACGCGCTTCGTACCGCCGACCATCGAGCAGGACGTAGCCGCTGGGCGCAAGCGTTGTGGCCGTCTCGACGAACCGGCCCACCACCACGGCCGCGTCGGCGGGAGGGGGCTGGCTTTTCGCATCCACGGCCTGGTGCAGGAAGAGTTTTTTGCCGAAGCGCGTCTTGGGCAACAGCACGAACTCCGCATACAATGCCGCGCCGAGGGTGGCCAGCGCCGCGCCCACCGCGAGCCCGCCCTCTGCGGCGCCGAAGCGGTGGAAGGCCACGGCACAGCCTGCAAGCATCGCGAGCGCACCCATCAGGCCGAGGATTCCTCCGGGCACAACGACCTCGAAAACGAGCAGCACGATGCCGAGGGCAAACAACAACGCAACGGTGGTCATGATTCGGCCCTTTCCACGACCAGTCCGAAATCGCTGTGCCCGCGCACCACGATCGGAGCGCCGGCATCGATGGCCCCGACCTCGACCTTGGCCTCGTAGCGCCGGCCCGCAATCTCCACCTGGCCACCCGGCCGGAGATCCGTGACCGCGAGACCCCGCGCACCCAGCAGCGACGGTTCGGCCGCGGCCGGTCCGCTTTCACCCTGGGCCGTAGCGTCGACCGCCGCGCTCAGCACCAGGCGATCCCACACCCAGCCGCGCGGAATGAACCGGGCCAGGATCACGCCGAGGGCGACGGCAATCAAGACGCCCAGCCCGAGATTGGCGAACGGGGCGACGAACGCATCGCCCGACCACGCCACGGACAACGGCTCGTTGGGCCACAAATCGGCCATCGACCAGATCAGAGATCCGAACATCAGGGCCAGGCCCGCGATGATCATCACGGCCACGCCGGGAAAAAAGAAGATCTCAACCGCCACCAGGACGAGACCGGCCCCGAACACGAGCAAGGGCTCGTGACCCGACATACCCGCGGCATAGTTGCCGAGAAATACGATGCCGAGACACACGATGCCCGTGATGCCGAAAAGGCCGAACCCGGGGGTCTTGAATTCGATGAACAGCGCCAGCAGACCGATCCCGAGCAAAATGGGCGAAACCGCATTCAGCCAGACGGCGAGCCGTTCCGACCACGTGAGCTCCAGGGTCGTCACCGCGGTGGTGCGACCCTCGAATTTCTTCGCCAGCAGGTCGGCAATCGACTTCGCCTGCCCCGCGGCCAGCAGCGCTTGCGGGGGTTCGCCATAGGTCTTCAGCGCCTCCGCCGCAGTGAGCGAGAGCAGCTCGCCCTTGCCCTTCAACACTTCGTCTTCGATCTTCAACTCCACGTCGGCGTCGATCATCGCCGAGATCACCCGGCCGCGGTAGCCCTTGCCTTCGCTCATCGCCCGCACGCGCGCCTTCAGGTAACTCACGATCTTTTGCTTCATCGTCGTGTCGACCTCCTGCCCGCCCGCCGAGACCGGCGCCGCCGCCCCGATGATGCCGGACGGGGCAAACCAGATTTCGTCGGTGGTCGCCGCGATGAAGGCCCCCGCGGAAATCGCCTCGGTGTTCACATACGTCAGCGTCACCCCGGGGAATTTCCCGATCGCTTCCATGATCTCGAACGTCGTGTCGAGGGCGCCCCCGGGCGTTTTCATATCGAACACCACCGCCTCCGCCTGCTCGGAAATCGCCTCTTTCAAGCCGCGGCGCACAATGTAAAGAACGGCCGAGCCCACCTGATCCTGGATCGGGATCACGAAGACCCGCACCGGCTTGGGCGCCAAAACCGGCACGGATTCCGGCACCGCCGCCGTTAAAGCGCTGCAGAGGAGAAAGAAACTGAGAAGCTGGAGCTGCCATTTCCTCATTGACCGGAAATATGTAACGATTCGGCCGACCGAGGGCAAGCCCAGCACCGTTCGAAAGCGTGCGCTTGTTTCCACAAAACACTTGGCGCGCGCCGCCTGACGTAGAATTCTCCGTGCCCATGGAAAAAGTTACCTATCAGGGCCAGACCCTCACCCGCTGGCGCGTCGGCAACTCCACCTTTCTCGCCCTGCCCGAAAAGGGCGCCCGGCTGATGAACTGGAACATCACGCTCGGCGACAATTCGGTGCGCGATGTGCTCTACTGGCCAGAGAACGCCGACTTCACCGACATCGCCAAGGTTCGCGGCGGCAATCCCATCCTGTTTCCGTTCAGCGGCCGCTGTTTCGATCGCGGGGAAATCTTCTTCTGGCGCGCCGCCGATGGCGTGCGCCGGCCAATTCCCCTGCACGGGATCGCCCGGCAAGGTGACTTCAAGGTCACGCACCTCGACGCCCGCGGCTTTGTCGCCCAATTCATGCCGGGCGACGACGCGCGGCTCAGCTACCCGTTCGATTACGAGTTCATCGTCACCTATCGCTTCGAACCTTTTGGCCTGATGTGTGAGTTTGCGTTGACCAACCAGGGCCGCGAACCCCTGCCGTGGAGCGCCGGGCATCATTTCTATTTCAAACTGCCCTGGAGCGAGGACACGACGCGCGCGGACTACCTCATCCGCATTCCGGCGACCAAGCGCGTGCGACAGGACACCACCGGCGCACTGGTGGCCGGACCACAGCTGCAAACCGATGAGACGCTGGCCAACAAGGCGCTCGTCGACACCCAGCACACGGGACTGCGCAGCAACGAAGTCGTGTTTGGCGAAAAGGGCCGGCCGGGGGATGTCACCGTCCGTCTCGGCCCGGACAAAATTCCGCCGGCCGACGCCGCCTTTGTCACGTGGACGCTCGCGGACGATTCGCCCTATTTCTGTGTCGAACCCTGGATGGGACCGGCCAACGCCGCCGAGCACAAGGTCGGGCTTTATCAGGTCGCGCCGGGACAAACCCAGAAGTTCGCCGTGAGCATCAGCGTCCGCTGAGCGGATCGGATTACGCTCCCTTTTCCCGTGAAATGACTCACATTCCCGCCATGGTCTCCGCCTCAATGGCATTCATCGACGGGCTCGGCGGCCCGGAGATGCTGCTTATCTTTGTCATCATCCTCTTGCTTTTTGGCGGGCAGAAACTGCCCGATTTTGCGCGCGGACTCGGCAAGACGATTCGCGAGTTCAAGAAAGCGGCCGCCGGGGTTGAGGACGAGTTCCGGCGCGCGCTGGAGGAGGACGAGCGCAAGAAGAATCCGCCGCCGCCGATTCCGCCGCCCACCCCCGGCGACCCCTCGCCGGATTCCTCCGCCGAGCCGCAGTACGATAATTACGATCCCTATTCCCAGACCGGCGAGTCAGGCGAGATGTCGGCCAGTGAGACCAACCCGAACCCCGCCGTGGCCGATGGAACCGCCGTGGCCGACGGAACCGCGGTGGCCGACGGAACCGCGGTGGACGGGCCACCCGCGGCCGACGTTACCCCCACCGAAGGTGGTCCGACCGAGGCCGGCCCGATCGAGCCGATGCCGGGCGAACTCTCGTCGCCCGAGTTTACCTCGATTGCCTCCGCTCCCGCGGACGTTTCCCCTGGGGCAACACCCTCGGCCCCGGAGACGCCGGCACCGCCGCCATCGGCCGACCCTGCTCCGCCCGTGCCAACCGAGCCACCACCGGGCAAGAACCCGCCGGCGGCCGGAGCGTGAGGAACTCCTCACCGTCGCCGGGCGGCAGCGAAGCGGAGCCCGTACGTTTGCCGATCACGGGAGAACTCGATCTGCATACTTTTCGGCCCGCCGATCTCGGCGAACTCATTCCGGCCTATTTTGCCGAGTGCGCCCGGCACGGCATCCACGAGGTGCGCGTGATCCACGGCAAGGGCACCGGCACGTTGCGGGCCACCGTGCACGCGCTGCTCCAGCGCTCCCCGCTCGTCGCCTCGTTTCGATCCGGCGATGAGCACAGCGGTTCGTGGGGAGCGACGATTGTGACGCTCAAGCGGTGAAAACCCGGTCCGCCGTTCTCCTGTTCGTCCTGGTCTTGGCGGCCGTCGCACGCGCGGAACCGGCGCCGCTCATCCTGGTTTCGCTCGACGGGTTTCGCTGGGATTATTGCGCACGGCTGCCGGCCCAGACCCCTCACCTGCGCCGGCTGGCCGCCGCTGGCGTGACGGCGCGGGGACTCATTCCGGTCTTCCCCAGCAACACGTTTCCAAACCACTACTCGATCGCGACCGGTCTCTATCCGGCGCACCATGGCATCATCAACAACCAGATCTTCGACGCGGCCCGGGGTGCCTTCTTTCGCTACAACCAGCCCGCCGCCGTGCGCGATGCCCGCTGGTGGGGCGGCGAACCGATCTGGAGCACGGCGGTCAAGCAAGGCCGGCCGAGCGCCGCGGCGCTGTGGCCCGGTTCCGAGGCCGAGATCGCGGGCGCCCGGCCGACCTACTGGAAGCCCTACAATTATGGCATCCCGTTTGAACAGCGCCTCGACGAGTTGGCCGGCTGGCTGACCAAGCCGCCCGGGCAGCGGCCGGCGGTGGTCGCATTTTACCTCGAGGAAACCAACTCGGCCGGCCATCGCCACGGTCCCGACTCCGAGGAACTGGCCCAGGCGGTGAGCTTGCTCGACGGCTGCATCGGCACGCTCACCCAACGCCTCGCCCGCGAGGGCATCGGGGCCAACCTCGTGATCGTTTCGGATCACGGCATGACGTCGTGCGGACCGGATCGCGTGGTGCTCTTTGACGATTACATCGACCTTGCGACCGTCCAGATTGAGTTCACGGGCACGGTGGCCGGACTCCGGCCGCTGGGAAAAACCGATCCGGCCGAGGTGATCCGCGCGCTGCGCCGGATGCCGCACATGCAGGTGTACCGCGCGGCCGACCTGCCGGCGCGCCTGCACATCGACGCGAGCAGCTCCCGCGTGCCGCCGATCTGGATACTGCCCGACGAAGGCTGGCAGGTGGATCGCCGGAGCGTGTTCCAGGCCGTCCGGGACAATTTTCTCAAGGGCCAGCACGGCTACGACCCCGGATTCAAGTCGATGCACGGGCTTTTTATCGCGAGCGGGCCCGCCTTCAAATCCGGGGTCACGATCGACGCCGTGGAGAGCGTGCACGTCTACAACCTGCTCTGTGCCGCGCTCGGCCTGACGCCCGCGCCCAACGACGGCGACGACCGGCTGGTACGATCGGTGCTGCGCGAGTGAGCCGGGCCGAAATCAGCGGATTTTGTACGAAATGGTCATCCCGTCGTTCTTCTCCATCGAGGCGCGGATGATGACCGTGTCGTAATTCGGGCTCGTCTGCACATACTCGAGATAGTCCTTCATCTGCTTCTCGCTGCGAATCACGTTGTCGGCCACGACCACGGCGCCGATCTTCAGCTTGGGCTCGATCAGTTTGAGATATTTCAGGTAGTCCTGCTTCAACGCATCGATGAAGATAAAGTCGAACTCGCCGGTGAGCTCGGCGAGGCTTTTCAGGGCATCGCCCTCGATGGCGGTGACCGTCTTCTTCAAGCCCATCTTCGCGACGTTGTCGCGCGTGGTCTTGATCATGGCGGGGTCAATATCGAGCGTGAACAGGTGGCCGCCGCTGCGTTCGAAGGCGAGGCCCATGTTGATGGCGCCGTAGCCCGTGGCCGAACCCACCTCGACGCCGCGCTTGCAGCCGGCCGACGCGACGAGAATGCGCAGAAATTGGGCGTCACCGACGGTCGTGTTCAGCCCGATGCGCTTGAAGTCATGGATATACTGCCGGCGAAACTCATCGGTTGGCTTCGCTTCCGGCTGGGCCCGGGCGGTCATGCCACCGATTGCCACCCAGCCCACCGCCACCGCTGCCAGGATCATGATTTTTTTCATCGAGATTTTCTCCGTTCGTTTGACGACAGGGAACGCGGGCGGGCAAGGCAAACGATCCGCTTGCCCGCCGCCGCGATATTACCAAGCCGCGTGTGACACATTACGCCGCTTGGTCCCGATCCGTTTAGGTCCGCGGGCCAGGATGACATTCGTGGCCAACGGCCCGGTTCCGGCTATGGCACTTCGTAGACTTCGACGATCGCGGTGCCTCCGGCCGTGCCGCTCACCGGGCTGACTTGCACCGTGTAGCTGCCGGGGGCGAGCGTCATGAGCAGAACGGCGTCCCTGCTCGTGGGACTGAAAAGCGCGAACGCGCCGACCCGGCCGCCCGTGGTCGCGAGCGCGTTGTTGCCGCCCCAGTTGTCGTTGCCGGCGATCGCCACCTGGCTGCTGTTGAAGAGCGTGAGCTGGGGGTCGGCCATGGCCGAGGAGATGTTGAACGGCGGCTGCCCGAGCGAGGGGCCGACCGCGCGGATGAGCACGGTCTTGGCCGTTGAGCCGCCAACGTAGAAGCCCACAGTGAGCATGGCGCCGGTCTCGATCTGCTTGAGCACGGAGACATTGATGAGTCGCGGCGTGCTGGCAGAGAACGTGCCGGCCGGGGTGGCGTCGTAGAGCTCGGCGATGACGGTGCCGCTGCCCGTGCCGGCGTCGCTCACTTGCACCGTGTAGTTGCCGGGCGAGAGGGCGGCCGCGCCGCTCTGGAAGAGCGCGGCGTCCTTCGAGTTCGGCGCCGCATAGGCAAACGCGCCGACTTGCGCGAAGGCGTTGCTGAGTGCGGCGCCGCCGCCCCAATCGTTATTGGAGGCCACGGTGAAGTTCGGACTGTTGCTGGTGTTGACGAGCGTCATCGTCGGATCGGGCAGGACATTTGGGAGGCCGAAACCCGCCGGGGGCGCGGCACCGAGGGTTGGGCCCGCCGCACGGGCGAGCAGCGGTTTCGGGCCGCTCGTGCCGCCGCCGCCAAGCACGGTGCCCATCGTCATGGGTTCGCCGGCGGCGAGCGGCGTGAGAATCGAGAGGTTGATGAGCCGGCCGGGATCGTTGACCGCGGTGCCGAGGGTGAGCGTGGCCGCCGCACTGGTCACCGTACCCACGCTGTTCGCCACGACGACCGTGTAGGCGCCCGTTTGCGCCGGGCCGGCGTTTTGGACCACGAGCACAGGGCCGGTCGCACCGCTGGTCGCAGCGGGAACGTTGAATCCGTTCAGCCGCCATTGGTAGGTGGCGGCCGGCACGCCGGAAGCGTCGACCGCAAAGACCACGGTGCTGCCTTGGGTGATCGCCTGCGACACCGGTTGGCGGTTGATGGTAGGCGGGGTGGCACTCGCGACCGTGAGCGTCGCGGTGGCACTCGTCACGAAGCCACCGGCGTTGCCGAATTTCACCGAGTAATTGCCGGCGTCGGCGGCCGTGAGATTATTGATCGTGAGGCCCCAGCCTTGGTTGCTGTTGGTGTACTTGCCGCCCGAGGCATTGAGGTTGCCGAGATCCTGGCCATTGCGCATCCAAGTCACCAGGACGTTGCTAAAATTGGTGGATCCGCCGACGGTGACGCCGACCGTAAAGGTGGCTCTGCCGCCCAAAAAGCCGGTCTGATTGGTCGGCTGATTGGTGATGACGGGCGGCGGCGTGGAGGTGCCGGGCGTTTGCGCGGCGATGTAGAAGGTAAGCTGTTTGGTGAACACCGCCACCGCACCACTCCCCGCCACGGTGGTGGTATCCAGAGTCGTGATCGTGTCCCAGCTCACCGAGGCTTGATAAAGCCGGCCGTTGGTTAGCGTGCCGGCCGGGATGGTGAGCGAAGTGAGCGGCGTGGGCGACGCCATCATGCCGAATATGGCCACGGTCGCAATCTGGTTCTGGAGCCTGACGTTGTCTCCCATCGTCGATTCAATGTTCGTCTGCATGTGACCCGCCAAGCCGCTCGTGGAGTAACCGGTGAACGTGTTGAGGTTAATCGTGGTGGCCTGCGTCGGATTGACGACGAGCATCCCGGCGGGATTCCAGGTGCCGCTGGTCACTTGCGGTGTGCCCACCGGATAGTTGTCCGTCGTCAGGTTAAAGGAGAGCGTCGGAATGCCCGTTCCCGTCATCTGGTAGGTGCCGAGGGGAAACGCGGTGTCGAGCGCGGCCTTGGTCGTGAAACCCTGGTGGATCGCGTATTCCTGGTCACTGGCCAGGTAAGCGAGCGGCATGGTGCTGCCCAACGGCAGTATCAACGTCGCCCGGTTGACTCCCGTCGCCGAAAACTGAAACGACGCGGTCGGGTCGGCGACCGCACCCGAGCTGTCGCTCTGGGTGAACGCCTGAGATTTTCCGACAAAATAAACCTGCTGGCCGTTGGCGACATGAGTCGCCAATCCGATGAGACAAACGGGTGCAATCCAGGACCAAACCCAACTTCGTGATCTTGATTTCATGGCAGTGCGAGACCGATTCAATGAGGATGGGCTGCCGGTGGTGAACGACCGGACACAAGACATCACCGAAAGGAAACCGGACTCTCAGGAGCGGGGTCTCGCCACGACGATCAGGCAAGGGTGGAGCAGGCTGAGCGTGATCATGGCGAGGAACTGAAAATCGGTTGGACCTTGACGGAGACCTCTTATGCAGGAGATCGTAAGTTCGGCTGCCCGATATTGATTCATTTCTTGGCAGCCGTTCTGGCGGAGTGCGATACGCATTGTCACGCCCCTTTTGTGCAACCGGAGCACCGGTTGGGTCGTAACTGGCGGCACCGCTCCGATCAAATCGGCATTCCCGAAAAGTTGGGGCCAACGGCCTGAAGCACCGCGATCGGCGTCATATCGATGGCCTTTCAGACGAGGAGAACGGACCTCCCGGTCCGTTTCTTAGTCGCAATGTGGCATCGACAGCAAAATCCCTGAACGGACCGGGAGGTCCGTTCTCCTCCCAGTCCAAAGCCGTGGGGAAGCTGGTATGAGCGCATCGCCCCCTCCGATTCGTTTTGCCCGCTCAACGCCGAGGTCGAAGCAACGGCGGCCGACGAGAAATTAGTGGCACTACTTTTTGTTTTCGGCGCGCGATCGGAAGCCTCGTCAGAGCTCGGCCCTCCGCGATCGGAATAGCCTCAGCGAAAGCGCAGCGAGTACAGATCCGCATCCTTCAGCGCCACGCGCAGCCGCACCGTTTTGCCGGCGAGGCGGGCGACACTGGTCCCGCCCGTCCAGGAGACGACCCGCTCGATCTGGTCACCCATGATCTCGCGCGAGTCCTGGAGCGCATAGCCCGGCACGGCCCGGCCCGTTTCGTCCTGCAACTCGAAGCGGATGCTGCCGGCCGCCGACGTCGCATAGTTGATTTGGAGCTCGGTGCCCGCGAACCGGAACGGCTTGGAGAGCATTTCGCCGCCGGCATAACCTGCGTGCAGCGAGGCGATCCCATCCAGCCGCAGCGAATAGCGCGCCAGGTGATGCCCGGGCTGGCCATAGCCCTTTTGAACGAAGAACGACATCTCGGCTGGGCCGGTCTGAATCATGTTCAAGGCCGGATAGTTGGTCCGCGAGGTCCAGTTTTCCAGGCCGAGACCCGGACGCACGAAGCTTTCAAGAAAAGTGCGATCGTAAACCGTGCCGCCCCGTGTCGTCATCACGATGCTGTCCGAGATGTCGTTATAGTAACCGGGATCCACCTGGATCGCGCGCGCTTCCTCGGCCGTCAGGACCCGGCGCTTGGGCATGAAGCGCGCGGCGATCGCCACCGAGATGTGCGGTGCCCGCAGATACGGGCTGGTCTGGTTGGTATAGAGATGCTCCGGCGGGGCATCGCTCCCATCCGCCGCCCGAAAGCTCATTTCGCCATCAAAGTTCCAGGTGCGAAAATCGGAGCTCGAAGCCCGTGAAATCCAGCGGACGCCGCCCTGGCCCGGCACCTCCTTGGAGCTGCGAAAATAGCAGACATACCGGCCCTCGGACTCCGACCAGAAGGCGAGATTCTGCGAGTCATAGCGAAACGCCTTGGCGGGTGGCAGCACCGGCGCGTCACCCATGAGCTTGCGCCAGGCGATGCCGTCGGCCGAAACAAAACGGATCAGTCCGGTCTTGATGGATCCGCCGATGCCCTTCCAAAGCTCGTCGGCCGGCGCGCCGGGCTTCCGGTCGATGAAGACGGAAAAATTGTGCGTCACCGGTGTGGCGTGGCGCAGCACGACATTGTCCGCGGGCTTGGTCCAGTGGATGCCGTCCTTGGATTCGGCATACGCGCACACTTCGTTGGCCACGCCGTCCGCCCCCACCTTGGCGAGCCCGCGATAATACGCGCGAAAGCCGCCCGCGGGCAGCGTGATCACGCTGACATAGCCGCTGAAGGCACCCTCGTGCGGTCGATCGAAGGCGAACGCCGATCCGCGATCAAGCGGAGCGTGAAGCCGGAGCTCGGTTCCGCTCATGCGGTCCACGAGGAACCGATCCACAAAAAGTTCCCGGCGTGAGGCGAGTTCGAGCGGCTGGGCCGGCGCGGCGAGCAGCAGGGTGGAAAACAGGAGCAGGAATTTCATGAGCGGGAGAATCTGGGTACTGCCGGCGATCACGACAGAGGGAGCCACGATTCCGATTGATCAGCGGAGGGCCGAGCTCCGCCGAGGCTGGAATTCCGGCGCCCGGCCGCGGCCTCGACGGAGCTCGGCCCTCCATAAAAACAATTCGTTTCACTCTCACCGCCCGGGCGGACGGCCCGGCAGGCAGATCAGGTGCGAGGCGGTGCGGAAGTAGACGACACCCGCCGCCACCGCGGGCGTGGCGAAGGCCGGTTCACCGAGCGGAACAGTGGCGATGAGCTCGTCCTTGTCGGTGGCCGCCAGGACGTAGACGATCCCGGTCCGCGAGACGCAGTACAACCGCCCGTCGGCGCAAATGGGCGAGCTGTAAAAGCGGTCGGAGATCTTCCGCTGCCAAACCCGTTCGCCCGTCGCCGCCCGGTGGCACACCACGAGCCCGTTGTCGCCCCAAAGAAAAACCAAACCGGCCCGGTAGACCGGGGTGGGCACATAGGGAATGTCCCGTTTTAATTCGTAAACCAGTTCGGGCGCCCGACCACCGGTCGGCGGCCGCACGCCCACCACCCGCCGGCCCACGCCACCGGTGCCACACGCGCCCACGATCAAGCCGTCGGCCACAACCGGCGACCCGACGACACGCTGGGGAAATGCACTGTCGAATTCCCAATTCACCCGGCCGGTCTGCGGATCGACGGCCGTGATGCCGTGGCCGGTACTCGTGAAGATCAGTTCTGATTTTCCCTCGTCCGTCTGGCGCACACAGGGCGTCGAATAGGACGCGGAGGAGGTCCGCCGGTCGACTTTCCAGCGCGTGGCGCCGGTCTTGGCGTCGAGCGCCAGCAGGGAACTGGGCCCTTCCTGATCGTTGTTCACGATCACGAGATCCTGAAACACGATCGGCGATGTGCCGCTGCCATGCTGGCTCGTGTAGGGGCCCAGGTTTCGCCGCCAGACCTCTTTCCCGGCGTGGTCCAGAGCCAGCACGGTCACCTCCTCCACGGTGGTCCAGTAGAAATAAACCCGGTCCCGATCCACCGCCGGCGTGGAGGAACCATAGCTGTTGTCGCGGTTCTTGCTGAACGTGGCCGATTCATATTCGCGCTGCCAGACCTGGCGGCCATCGGCGGTGTTCAGGCAAACGAGGGTGCGCTTTGCCGTGTCGCTGTCGCCGCTGACGAGGAAGATCCGGTCGTTCCAGACGACCGGCGAGGCGTGGCCAGCCCCGGGGAGGCTGACTTTCCAACGATAATCCTTCTCGGTCCACGTGGTGGGAAGATTCACGGCCGAGGTGTGCCCGTCACCGTTCGGGCCGCGAAAGCGGGTCCACTCGGATCCACCCGGCGGCTCGCCGGCCACCGCCGCACCAGCGCCGGCAAAAGCGAGAACGTGACCGAGGCTCAGTAACGGGAGCCAATAACGGCGGGGTGTCGGCGGCATAGACAATGATGGGGTCGGGCGGTTGCGGTTGGACCAAGCAGTTCCTCGGGAGAGGAAACGGGATCTTCCGGGCGGGGGAAGAACATTTACCGGCGAATCACGCGAATAATCGCCGGCGCGTATTCCGGCGGCAAGCATCAGGGCATGATTCAAAGCGCGAGTTCGCGCCAAGACCAATTGTAGGCCTGCTTGCAGGCGATTCGAAATTCAGTCCGTTGGCGTGGGCTGCGAATCGCCTGCTCTGGAGATCGATCTCTCAGCTCTGAACTCTCAGCTCTCAACTGCATAGACACCCCTCACTTCACACCCAGCTTAGCCACTTCGGCCGGGGTGAGCGCGCGATTGAAGACCGCGATCTCATCGAGCCGGCCCTCCCAGTTCGACTCGTTGTCGCTGCGTCCGCCGAAGAAGTACTGGTCGAAGCCCGCGGGAAAATTGGCCGCCGCCTGGGTCTCGAGCTCGAGGGCGCCATTGAGATAGGCCCGCACCTTGCCCTGATCGCGCACCAGCACGACGTGCTGCCACTGCCAGCGCGGAATCTCAGTCTTGCCGGCAGCGACGGTCTGCGGGTTGTCGCCATGGAAGAAGATCAGCTTGCCCGTGTTTCCGCCCTTGCCGCCGATGCCAAAGTGATCGCCATAAGCGCCGAGGCCGTGGTCCCGGCCGCGGGAGAAGAGCCAGCCGCTGACCTCCCGGCCCTCATTCGGCATGCCGTTCCACAACCAGCACGACACCGAGTAGCGATCGCCGAGCCCCGCCAGGCGCGCGCGCAGCCGGCCACCGACAAAATGGGCGGCGCGATTCTTTTCCCCCGGGGCGCAGAACGCGTCCGAACGCGGACCTTCGAGATAGTAGGTGACCTCGCGTTCGAAAAGCGCCTCGCGCTGATTTCCGCTCTCATCGGCGGCATGCGGACCGGCAAACTCGTTCAGCCGCCACCAGGCGGCCGGCTTGAGACCGAGAATCGCGCGGGCGGCCACACCCTGGCTCAGCCGGTATTCGCGCCGCGGCTGGCCGGTGACTTTTTCCACCAGCGTGATCGCGGTCTCGGTGATTTTGGGCTCGGCCATGACCTCGAGCCCGGCGGAGCGGGCGGCCCAGGTGTTGTAGCCGCCGAACAGGTGCATCTCCGGCGGCGGGATGTAGCCATCGCCACCGTTGGCCAGTTCGATGACCATGTTATGCGGCAGCGGGCTCGCGGCTTTTATCTTCAGGCCGGTGATGGCGTAGGTTTCGGTCGGCGTGGTGGCGATGGCGATGTCGCCGATGCGCAGCGCCTGGACGACGATCTCCGTCTGCTGCCGTTCGTGCAGGATGATCTGCTCCCGCGCATACACTTCCGGGGTGGTCTTGGCCAGCCGGTTGCCCATCGCCGCGACAATGCGCTGCGCCCATTCGAGCCGCTGCTTGTCCGGCACGCGGTATTTCATCGTCAGGCGCTGCTCGGCCATGGCGATGTCAGCGTCGTCGCGGTATTTGATTCCAGCATACGCCTTGATCGCGATGTCCAGCAGGCCGTCGGCGTATTCCTCGAGCGTCGTCTTGCCGTGCTTCGCTTTCCACTGTTCGGCCGGAATCGTGTAGTCGCGGCGGAAGATGTCGCCGCTGCACCCGTGCGACATGATACCGACAAAGGCCGGCTTCCCGCCGGCGTCGGGCGCCAGGCGCTTTTTCAGGCCCTCGGAAAACAGGCCGAAGTAATCGGCACTGAGATCCTTGTCGCCAAAGTAGTGCATGGAAAAGTTTCCCAGGACGGCGATCGGCCGGCCATCGCGCGCCTGCACCGACACGAGCGACAAATCGGGATCCTTGGGGCCCGATTCGCCGGTGACATCGTCCCAATTCGAGCCGGCGTGCATGTTGGCGCGCAGCGTCATGTTGCCGAACGGGTCCTCGGCGAGACGATCCGGTCGGCGGATCCACTGGCGGAGCGCGGTGAAATCGGCGGCATCCGCCTTGGTGAAGCCGATGCGCGCGGGCTCCAGGTTGGCTTGGGCGGCGGCGATCGCCTCCACCAGTTTGCCGCGCAGGAACGGCACGTAGTTTTCATCGGCATCGGTGCCCAGGCAGCCCATGGATGACGGCACGGAGTGGGCGTGCGTGGCGGAGATCAGCATGCGGTCCGCAGGAATGCCGGTGCGTTGCGCCGCCAGCGCCTTGGCTTCATCCAGCAGCGGCCGCGGCAGCATGCAACTGTCGACGACGACGATCGCGATCTGGCTCTTGCCGTCCGCCAGCACGATGGCCCGGGCGTGGATGCGCGTTTTGATCTTGGTGAGCAGCACGCTGTACATGCTGCCGTTCTTGAGCACGGGAAGTTTCTCCGGCGTGACGTCGATGGCCGCGGCGCCGGCCTGGATCGCCGCCGAGGCGGAGGCGGCCCCGACGAGAACGAGGCCAACGGAGAGGAGGAGGAGGAGCGGCGGACGGCAGGAGCGAACCTGGGAGGGCATGATGGAAAACGACCGGGAGGGGTGAACGAGGCAGGGGAGAGACGGCCCATCTTTGGTGGATCGGGCCATGTGAAGTCAATGGAGGAGGTCATGGCCGGAGCGCGAGTCCATGCAGTTGAGAGCTGAGAGTTCAGAGCTGAGAGACCGATCTCCAGAGCTGAAACCCGCGCCAGCACGCCTGAAAATGAAACTCACCTTTTCGTTTTGCTCTCAGCCCTCAGCGCTCAGCTCTCAGCTGAATTCTTACGGCTGAGACCGATCCAAACGGCGAACCGCGCTCAATCCACGCCACCCGCCGCCGTGAACGCACGCGAGCTGAGCCGGCTGTGGCGGATGAGTTCCGCGTTCGGCAGCCCGGCGCACTCCGCTCTACCCGGCGGCGCGTATTCGATCCGAAACGACACGCTCCAGAGGTTCGGCAGCCGGCCCCATGGAACCGGTTCGACCGGCCGGCCGGCCGTCTTCGTCTCGCGCAGGAACCAGACGGGCGCGGTGAAATCGAGGTGTTCACGATAACTCTCGCCGGGCCGCAGCACCCGCACCATGCCGGGCACCGGCTTCGGCACCGGCGCGTCCTCGTAGGCCCAGCGCCATGCTGCCTCGGGGCCGCGTTCGTCGGTCACGAGGCGGAACGACTGTCCCGCCGGCCGCACCACAATCGCCACCGCGTGCTCGCTGTGGTTCTTCAGTTCCACGGTTGCGCCGCGCAAGGCCGCTCGGGGCGTGCGATTCGGAGTGGCCGCCCGCCCGGGTGTCAGTTCGGCGCGGTCGGGGGTCAGCGTGAGGCCGAGCGGTTCCCAGCGGTAGCCCTTCATCACGGCAACCCCGGCGTCGCTCACGGCGATCTCGATGGCGAGCGGCACCCCCGCCCGGGTCTGCCGCAAATCCTCCAGGGCCTTCGCCGCGCCCTGCTCCATGAACAGCGCCTCAATTCCAAACCGCACCCGCAACGACTGCCCGTCGATCGACTGCACGCGGCCACGCAGGAAAGGGCCCGGCGCCGGCGCCCGATCCGATACGGCGACCACGTGCGCCACGCCTTCTTCATCGAGTTTCACCTCCGCGAAGACCCGCTGATCGCGCAGTTGCCTCATGCCGCGCGATCGCGCCTCGAACCACGCCACCACGCCGTCGCGGGCCAAGCCCCGCGGGAGGCGGGCAATTTCGTAATCGAAGCGCACGTAGTCGCCGCGCATCGGATCGCGCGGATCCACCGGTGCGGTCCTGAGGTGCATCGTCCGGCCGGTGCGCATGATCCATTCGCGCTCGCCAGCCATGAACGCCAGCACGCCCAGTTGCGCCGCCACCATCGTGATTGCCAGCCAAGTCCTCATGACCCGGGCGCCTCCCCCGCAGCCGTCCGTCGCAGCCGCCGGTAGAAAAATCCCTCGGCGAACAAGACCGCGCCGAACACCACGAACGCCAGCCCCCGCAGCGCGAGGCTGTGGAACAAGTCAAAGTATCGCGCGATCATCACCGCCGACAGCAGCACGGAACCGAGCACCGTCAGCCGCAGCGAACCCTCCCGGCAGCCGCGCACCATCCACGCCGTCGCCACGGCGAGACACACGAGGTTGAAGACAATCGAGACCAGGGTGTCGCTGCCCCGCGCCGCGAAGACGCCCAGCCCCTGGCAGTAGACGAGTGCGATCGGGCATAGCCACTCCTCGATCGGCACCGTGCCCTTCGCGCTGCGCCGCCAACGGGCCAGCAACCGCGTCCAGGCCGAGGCCGCGAGGATGAAAAACAGCCACCGGTAAACCAGCGCGATGACACCGGCCTGCGTCTCGTCGGACGACCAGCGGAGCAGCGAACGGGTCGTCGCGTGAAAACTGAGGAGGTAGGAACACACCAGGAAACCGGCCCAGCCGAATAACGTGAGCACTTCGCGGCCTGCGCCGGCGAAGCGGCCCGCGCCGTCCCCCTTCGCCAGCGCAATCAGCAATACCGACAGCGCCAGGGCATTGCCCAACACGCCCGCGCCCCCACCCCAATGCGCCACGTTGCACAGCAGCAGCCAGTAGAACGCCGCAAGCCCCACCGCCAGCAGTAGCGCCGAGCGCAACCGCCAGGCGAGCGGCCCGACGCCCGCAGCCAGGACCAGCGTCGACGCGTCGACCGGCGCGCGAAACGCGATCGCCTCCGCCCCGCCCCAGATCGCCAGCAACACGGTCGCCAGCAAACCGTGCGCGACCGACTCCAGCACCCAGGCCAGCGCCAGCGCACCCAGCGCCCAAATCAGAAAGCCGTTGGGAAAATGTTCGTCGATATTGTAGATCTGCGCGACGAGCCAGATGCCGGCGCCAAATCCCATCGTGCCGAGCAGCGACAGGGCTTCGCCGAGCCGCGTCCGCCAGCCTTCGCCGGCGCGCAGCCGCAATCCGCCCGCATGCGCCGCCGCGATGAAGCCAAACACGAGGGCGAGTTTTCCAAACTTCGGGATCGCATTCCAGTTGTAGGCGAACAACAGGATCACCCCGAGCCCGGCCACGACCGCACCCAGTCCGAAAAACAGGATCAGCCCCCACGACAGCCCGCCCGCCGGCTCGGCGTAGCGCGCCCGAATCAGCGCCGCCTGCTCCGCGGAAATGATCCTCTCCGCGGTCCATCGCTCGACTTCCGGGAACAGCCAGCGGGTGTGCTTGCTCATGCGTCGTCGCCCCTACCAGGCGCGTGATCGTGGTGACGCCGATCGACGGTCGTCGCAACGCAATTCCCGGCGCTGGAGTTTTAGTTTTGCCGAACGCGTCGGATTCATCACCGTCGCCGACGCTGTCCGTTGCTCGCCCTGCCGGTTTCGCTCATGTCTTCCCCTTCACTGCCCCAAGCCGCTCCGACCCACCTCACCGGCGTTCTCCGCCAGCTCGGCCCCGGGCTGATCATCACCGCCTCGATCGTCGGCTCCGGCGAGCTGATCGTCACGCCCAAGCTCGGAGCCAGCGCGGGCTTCACGCTGCTGTGGTTCATCATTCTCGGCTGCGTCCTGAAAGTCTTCATCCAGGTTGAGCTCGGGCGATTCACGCTGGCGCGCGGATTGACCACCCTTGAAACCATGAACCTGGTGCCGGGTCCGCGGGTCGTCGTATCGTGGCTGCTCTGGCTGTGGCTCCTGATGTTTCTCGCCACGGTCTTTCAGGTGGCGGGCATGGTGGGCGGCCTCGCGAGCATCCTTTCGCTCGCCGGCGTGACCCTGGCAAAATCGACGGTCGCCGTGGTCATCGGCGCCGTGACCGCCCTGCTGCTCGTGGTCGGACGGTACAAGCTGGTCGAGGTGGCCTCGACCGCGATGGTCGTGGCCTTCACCCTGTGCACGATGGTGGCCGTGATCGCGCTGCAGTTCACCCCTTACGCCATCACGACGAATCAACTCGCCGAGGGACTGAGCTTTCATCTGCCGCCATCCTTCACCGTCGCGTTTGCCGCGTTTGGGATCATCGGCGTCGGCGCCTCGGAACTGATCTATTATCCCTATTGGTGCATCGAGAAGGGCTACGCGCGCAATGTGGGCCCGGCCAATGACACCCCGGAATGGGGCGAGCGCGCGCGCGGCTGGATGCGCGTGCTCCGCGCCGACGCCTGGGTCTCGTGCCTCATCTACACCAGCGCCACGCTGGCGTTCTATCTCCTCGGCGCCGCGGTGCTGCACGCGAAGGGGTTGGACGTGACCAACGCCGACATGATTCCCGTGCTCTCACAGATGTATCAGGAAACCTTTGGCGCTTGGAGTCTGTGGCTCTTCCTCATCGGGGCGTTTGCCGTGCTGTACTCGACGGTCTTCGTCGCCACCGCCTCCAACGCCCGGCTGCTCGTCGATGCGCTGGCCGTGTTTCGCGTGAAAACCTACGCGACCGATGCCGAGCGCCAGCGCGACGTCCGCTGGCTGTGCGTGCTCGTGCCGGCCGCCTGGGTTGCGCTCTATCTGATCTGGGGCTCGCCCGTCACGCTGGTGTTCATCGGCGCGGTCGCCCAGGGGTTGATGATCCCCTTTCTCGCCCTGGCCGCGTTGTGGCTGAACTACCGGCGCAACGACCCCGCGCTGCGCAGCGGCATGGCCTGGCGCGCCTGCCTCTGGATCTCCGCCGCGGCCATGACCGCGGTGGGCGTGTATCAGGTGGTGACCGAAGTCGGGCGTGTCTTGGGATAGGCGCTGGCGGCAACGACGACGCCGGACCCGGCTGTTTCGCGCCGCGGCCTTCGATCGCAACCAAACGAGACGTCGGAGGATTGGCCACAAAAACGCACGAAAACGCGGATAGCCGCGGCGCAGATCTCCCGCGCGCCTATCAGGCGCAATGCACGCGTCAATCGGTGCCCTTGGTTTTTTGCGCCTTTTTGTGGCAACAAATGTTTTCGCCGTCTTCCGAAAGAAGAAACCCCAATCCTCGGGACGGGTTGCAGCCAACTTGGCGTTAGCGCGCAGTTCTGCAGGCCGGACGTTTCCAGCGGCGAATCGTCCGTCCGCGCGGCGGTCTGGCACGCACGATCGCGTTTCGAATGCGGGCACGAGGACGTGCCCGCCCACCCCTAACACCAGTTGCAGGAAACTGAGATGCACGCCCGTGCGTGGCGCGGTGCCTCAGCCGGCGCAGGGACAACCCAAGGTGCGTCGGGCGCGGTCTGAAGCCCCGCTAAATGCGCCCGCGCCACAACTTCTATGGTGGCCACCTCCCTTGACCAACCTTGCGAGGTCTCCGCCCGCGTTCACCGTGAACCCAACTCTATTCCCGTATGTCCTACTTCTCTGTCACCATTCGCCGGTGGGCTCCGCCAGTGCCACGCCGCGCGCCCAACCGCATCCTGACTGCCACCTTGATCGGGTCGGTCTTTCTCGCCACCCCGTTCCGCGCCGCCAATCCCGCCCCAGCCGCCTCGCCCGGCGCGGCCGAGAATCCTCTCTTGCAGGAGAGCCCGCTCCCCTATCTCTACCCGCCGTTCAACCGGATCACCGACGCGCATTTCATGCCGGCGTTCGAGCTCGGCATGACCTCGCACCTCAAGGAGGTCGATGCCATCGCCAGCAACCCGGAGAAGCCCAGCTTCGAGAACACCGTCGTGGCGCTCGAGCGCGCGGGCCGCCTCCTCGGCCGCGTCAACCGTGCGTTTTTCAGCCTGTCCAGCGCCCACACCAACGACGCGCTCCGCAAGATTGAGAAGGAAATCTCTCCGCGGCTCGCCGCCCACAGCGACGCCGTGCGGCTGAACGGAGCCCTATTCGCGCGGCTCGAGACGCTGGAACAGCAGCGCGAACAACTCGGCCTCGACCCGGAGTCGAAGCGGTTGCTCGAACGTTACCACAAGGATTTCGTCCGCGCGGGCGCGAAACTCTCCGACGCCGGCAAGACGAAGCTCCGGGCGATCAACCAGGCGCTCGCCACGCTGCAGACGGCGTTCACGCAAAATGTGCAGAAGGAGACCAACGCCGCTGCCGTGGTCGTCGACCGCCGCGAAGATCTCGCCGGCCTGGCGCCAGACGAAATCGCCGCGACCGTAGCCGCGGCGAAAGCGGAGAAGAAGGACGGCAAGTTCGTCATCCGCCTGCTGAACACCAGCGGCCAGCCCGCCCTTAGCTCGCTCGAGAATCGCGCGCTCCGCGAGCGCCTCCAAAAGACCTCGGTCACCCGCAACCGCCGCGGCGGCGAATTCGACAACCGCAATCTCGTGGCGCAGATCGCCCGGCTCCGGGCCGAGCGCGCCTCGCTGCTCGGCTATCCGAATCACGCGGCCTACATCCTGGAGGAACAGACGGCCGGGTCGATCCAGGCCGTCAACCAGCTCCTCGCCGATCTCGCCCGGCCCGCCGTCGCCAACGCCCGCCGCGAAGCCGCCGCCATCCAGGCCATCATCGATCAGGAAAAGGGCGGCTTCCAGCTCGCGGCGTGGGACTGGGATTTCTACTCCGAAAAGGTCCGGCGGGCCCGCTACGCCTTCGACGAGTCGCAGCTCAAGCCTTACCTCGAACTCAACCGCGTCCTGATCGACGGACTTTTCTACGCCGCGGGCCGGCTCTACGGGATCACGTTCAAGGAACGCCACGATCTGCCGGTGTACGAACCAACCGTCCGGGTGTTCGAAGTCTTCAATGCCGACGGCTCGTCGCTGGCGCTGTTCCTGTTCGACGCCTACGCGCGCCCGTCGAAACGCGGTGGCGCCTGGGCCAACTCCTACGTCAACCAGTCCGGCCTCTTCGGCACGAAGCCGGTCATCGCCAATCACCTGAACATCCCGCGGCCGCCCGAGGGCGAGCCCACGCTGCTCACGTTCACCGAAGTGACGACGATTTTCCACGAGTTCGGCCACGCGCTGCACGGGATGTTTTCCAACGTGAAGTATCCGCGCTTTTCGGGCAGCCAGGTGCCGCGCGATTTCGTCGAGTTTCCCTCGCAGGTGAACGAGATGTGGGCCACCTGGCCGGAGGTGCTCCGGAACTACGCGAAGCACTACCGGACCGGCGAGCCGATGCCGCCCGCGCTCCTCGAAAAGATGCTGGCAACGGAGAAGTTCAACCAGGGCTTCAAGACCACGGAGTATCTGGCCGCGTCGCTGCTCGATCAGGCCTGGCACCAGATTACGCCGGATCAGGTTCCCGCCGGCGAGGGCGCGCTGGCCTTCGAAACCGAGGCGCTGAAGAAGGCCGGGGTCGATTTCGCGCCCGTGCCGCCGCGCTACCACAGCACGTATTTCACCCACACTTTCTCCGGCGGCTACTCTGCGGGGTACTATTCCTACATCTGGGCCGAGGTGCTCGACGCCGACAGTGTGGAGTGGTTCAAGCGCAACGGCGGACTCACCCGCCAGAATGGCGATCGCCTCCGCGCGACGGTCCTCTCGCGCGGCGGCAGCGCCGAGGCGTTGACCCTCTTTCGGGCGTTCGCGGGGCAGGAGCCCGATGTGAAACCGCTCCTCAAGCGCCGCGGGCTCGAGCCCAACGCCGGCCTCAGCGGCGACTGAGCCGCGACCCCGGACCCTGAAGGTCATCGCGGCGTTAAGCCGCTCCCGCCCGGTCAGGCCACATCCGAACCGCCGTTTGCCTTGGCCGCCTTGGGAAAACGGACCTCCCGGTCCGTTTCATGGCGCCACGCGGCTTGGTGAACGAATCCTCGGAACGGAGCGGGAGGTCCGTTCTCCGTCTGTCCCACCGCCAGCGGCGCCTCAGGTCGTCACGTACTGCAGCACGAGCGGCTTCACCAGCCGGTCGAAATCGTCATATTTCATCTTGATCACTTCCGTGTGCGTGCCGGCGTTGAACGCGATCTCCGCTTCATGCGCCAAGTCGGCCGCCACGTAGACCTTCATCCCGTAAAGGTTGCCAAAGGGCGGCATCGCCCCGAGTTCGCAATCGGGGAAGAAGTCCTGGAACTCCGCCTCGGTCGCCAGCCGGGCGTGTTCGCACTCCAGCATCTCGCGCAGCTCGCCCAACAGCAAACGCCGGGTGGCGGGCAGGACGACCATCACCCGTTCGTCATCGAGATTGACGATGAGGGTCTTGGCAAAATCGCGCCCGGCCACATGGGCCGACGCGGCGACCTCCGCAGCCGTAAACGCAGCCGAGTGCCGGATGCTGACATACTTGGTCCCATTGGTATCCAAGAACACTTTTACTTTGTTGAGTAGCATATGTCCTCCTGTTGGTCGTTGGTTCGCATCGCGGATGAGTCCACACCGGGAAGGCGGCGGGGCCACGACGGGTGCCCTCAACGCCACCCCGATGCCGATGCCTGCAAGTTTAGCGGCGCGATCGACAAAGTAAACGCCAATGACGCCGCTCGCATAATGATCGAATTTACGCCTGCTTATTGATCGGCCGTCGGCCCGACAACTCCTTCCCCCGCCCGAGAAAACCAGCTTCCCTCCGTTTGCCGCCAAAATCAAAAACCATGAACCACCGCGCTTCCCTCTCCCGCCGTTCCTTCCTGCAAAAAACCGCGACCGGTCTCGGCGTAATCGCCTTGCCGCAGATTCTGCCATCGCGGGCCTTGGGCGCCGCGAACAACAAGCTGAACGTCGCCTTCCTCGGTTGCGGCAACCGCAGCCGCAGCCTGCTGGCCGCCGTGTTGCAGGAGGGCGACAACGTCGTGGCGCTCTGCGATGTGCACGCCAGCCAGATCCAGCGCATGAAGGGAGGCGACAGCACCAAGAAAAAAGGCGGCAAGAGCGCCGACACCGCCGCCGCGCTCGCCAAGGCCAAAGTCTATGAAGACTACCGCCGGCTCCTATCCTCCGAGCGGAGCGTCGACGCCATCATCATCGGGTCCGGCCAGCACTGGCATCTGGCGATGACCAAGGCCGCGTTGCAGGCGGGCAAACACGTCTTCTGCGAGAAACCGCTCGCCCACAGCGTGGGTGAAGCCCGCGAGATCGCGAAGATGATGCCCGGCCTCAAGCTGGCCACGCAGATCGGCACCCAGGGCGGCTCCACCGACACGTTCCGCCGCAGCATGGAAATCATCCAGGCCGGGGTACTCGGCCAGATTCGCGAAGTGCATTGCTGGATCAACCGCTTCTTTCCCGTCAGCGAATCCGTCTCCACTGTCGCCGAGACCATCCCGCAGGGATTGAACTGGGATTTCTGGTGCGGCCCGTCACGGCTGCTGCCCTTCAGAAACGATTACCTCGGCGGCTGTTTGAAATGGGGCCGCTGGTTCGAGTTTGGCGACGGCCACCTCGCCGACATGGGCGCCCATGCCCACAACCTCCCGCTGCGCGCCCTCAAGCTCGGCCCGCCCATTCGCATCGAGGCGTTCGCCCAGGAACCGATCAAGGACAGTTATCCCTCCGTCACGCGTTTCCGCTGGGACTTTGCCGCCCGCGAAAACTTCGCGCCGGTCAGCGTCTGGTGGCACGACGGCGCCCAGGCCGCCCCGCCGCCCGAGTTGACGCAGGATCTCGTGACCACCTACGGCTCGGTGCCGACCAACGGGGTGCTGTTTGTCGGCGAGAAAGGTATCCTGAGATCCGATGCGTGGGGCGTGGGCGGCGTGATGCGCCTCAACGGCGACGCCAATCCCAAGTGCCGGGGCGTGTTCGACCACGAAGCCGCCAAGCCGGTCCCGGACGTCTATCCCCGCATGGGGGGCGCGCACATGAAGGAATTCCTCGACGCGTGCCGGGGCGGGCCGAAGACGTTCCAGAGCTTCGACATTGCCGCCCGCGCCGCCGAGTTCGGCATGACGGGCATCGTCGCCCTGCGCGCCGGCAAGCCAATCGATTGGGACAGCGCCAACATGAAAGCCCGGGGCTGCCCCGAAGCCGACCAGTTCATCCACCTGCCCGTGCGGAAGAAGTGGCTGTAGTCGTCCGTCGGATTTTTTTGGCTTGGGCCTGCGCTCGGCGCGTGGCGCGAATCCTGTAGCCGCGTTTGAGCGCAGCGAAAAGGTGGCCGTGCGATCGATCATCTACCGGGCCGTGCGTCTCCCACCTTGTCGCTTCGCTCCAAGGCGGCTACTCTTGTCCTACTCCGCTCAAAGCCGGAAAGTATTCAGCCCTCATTCTCCCGTACCAGCCGAAAGCCCCGATCGTCCGGTTCGAGTGCACGTTTCCAAGCCGCCACGGAATCCCCGCACCCCATGAAATCCAATTGCCTGATTACGACTCTCACCTGTGGCCTCGCCCTGGCCTGGCCGGCCACCCTCCTGCCCGGCGCCGAGGCCGCCAGCCCGCCACCCGCGCCCGCCAGCAAGGAAGAGATCGTCGAACTGAGCCCGTTCACGGTGAACACCAGCCGGGACGTCGGCTATGTGGCCGAGAATACGCTCGCCGGCAGCCGGTTGAACTCGGAACTCCGCGACACCGCCAGCTCCGTGTCCGTGTTCACCAAGGAGTTCCTCGATGACGCCGGGATCACCGACCTGGCGGGGCTGCTACAATACGCCGTGAACGCCGAGATGGACACCTCCGAAAACAAGGCCGGGAACGAACAAAACCCCGTGTCCAACGCCGAGCGTCTGACGCCGACGATCCTCGTCCGCGGCCTGGCGGCCAGCCTGGGGCTGGACTATTTCACCAGCATCACCCCGACCGATCCGTATCGGGTCGGACGTTACGAAGACAGTCGCGGGCCCAACAGCATCCTGTTCGGGATCGGGGCGCCGGGAGGATTTCTCAACCAGGCCTCCAAGGTCGCCACCACCCGGGGAAACAACGCCAGCATCCGCTACGGACTCGGCTCGTGGTCCCGGAGCCGCCTCGAGCTCGACGGCAACACCGTGCTGCGGAAAGACCAGCTCGCCGTCTCCCTCGCGGCCGTGCAGCAGGAAAACGGCGGGTGGCGCCAGTTCGATTTCCAGGACAAGAAACGCATCTTCGGCTCGATCACGTTTCGGCCGACGCGCACGCTGAGTTTCAGTGCGATGGGCGAAACCGGCCGCGACATCGGGGCGGTGATGCGGTCGACGGTGGAATCCGAAGAAACCCTCGCGTGGTACGACAACCGTCAGGCGCTCGGCGTGACCGCCGTGACGTTTACGCCGAACAACACCCTGCCAACCGCGGCGCAACTGGCCGTGGGCGTCACGGCCCGCGATGCCGCGCGCACCGGCAACAACCATCGCGCCATCTTCATCGAGAACGACGGCACGGTCTTCGATAATGTCGGCGCCTTCCTTACCGGCACCTACAATAATGCGGCCGTGCGCGCGCCCAACGGCACGCCGGGCGCGACGGCCTCTTCGCTCCGGATCAACGACCCGGCCTTTTATCCCCGCAGCATGAATGCCGCCGGGCCGGGAATGTTTCGCCATCAAAGCGTGAGGAATTACACCCTCACGGCGGACTGGCAGGCGTCGCGAAACCTGGCCTTCAATCTCGCGCACAATTACCAGTTCACCACGGCCAAGGTCACGCTGATGACCGGATCGGAGCCCACGCTCCGGGGCGACCCCAACCGCACCCTCGGCGTGGGCGGCGCGCCCAATCCCTATGCCGGAAGACTCTACTTCGATGGCAACTGGCGGCGCGATGTCCACGTCGGTGACGCCAGGGAAACGCGCCTCTCCGCCTCCTACAACCTCGACACCCGGTCGAAATGGTTCGGCCGGCATCGCGTGGCCGCGATGGTTTCCCAGTCGGCGCAGTTCGATCGCCGCGCCAACTCGTGGCTGGCGTTTGCCGGGCGGCCGTTCAACGCCACGCCCAACAACGTCAACAATCGGATCACCGTTCGCAATTACATCACCGAAGGCCACTGCTGTCCGGTCATTGAAGGGTGTGTATAATGCATAAAGCTTATTATCAGTTACTTAACGGACCGGAAGTTTCGCCGCGATTTCAGCTCGGCCAAAAATGAGTTTCTACAGAATGCTGGTG
>JBIJCX010000166.1:0-17436 GCA_044344465.1 Opitutaceae bacterium | reverse complement strand
TCAGCGATGCGCTAACCCGCAAATACGCCGCCACGGACAAGCCGCACGTGCGCCTGACCGCGCGAGTCGTCGATCCGGCGCGGCTTGATTTCGTGCGCGCAGTCACCTCATCGCACCTTCACACGGATCACTTCGACGCCGAGACGCTCGGACCGATCTTCGCCGCCGCTCCATCCGCGAAGCTCGTGCTGCCCACGGCGAATCTCACCGTCGCGACGCAGCGGTTGGGGGCGGCGGCAGCGGCGCGGCTTGTCCCCCTGGCGGATGGGGAGCGGGCGACGGTCGGCGCGTTCGAATTTGAAGCGGTGCCCGCGGCACATGAAGAACGCTTGCCCGAGTTTGCCGGCTTCGTGGTCACGGTGGGGCCCTTTCGCATCTACCACAGTGGCGACACGGTGTTGTTTCCCGGGCTCGAAGAACGATTGCGGCCCATGGCGATCGACCTCGCGTTGTTGCCGATCAACGGCCGCGCGCCGGAGCGCCGCGTCGCGGGCAACCTCAACGGCATCGAGGCGGCGCGGCTGGCGTACGCCATCGGCGCGCGCTGGGTCGTGGCCTGCCACTACGAGATGTTCGAATTCAACACCGCGTCGCCCGCGCCCTTCGCCGCCGAGTGCGCCCGGATCGGCCAGCACTGCGCCGTGCTGAGGGCGGGGGAACGGTGGCGCCTCCCACCCGTATCATCGAAGGGGAACCCATTTACCTCGCCATGAGAAAACTAAAAGTCGTCGGCCTGAACTTCGATCACATGCACATGGGCGATCTGCTGCGCCAGTGCGCAGAGCATCCGGACGTCGAGATCGCCGGGGTCTGCGATGCCGACCCGGCGCGCATGCAGGCGCCGATCCGGAACTTCCAAATTCCGCCCGAACGCGTGTTCGTCGATCCCGATCGCTGCCTGGAGACGACGACGCCCGATTTCGTTATCCTATGTCCCGCGACCGCGCGACACGCGGACTACGTCGAAATCGCAGCTCGCCACCGCGTGCACATGTTGGTGGAAAAACCGTTTGCCGCGACGCTCGCGGAGGCGGACCGGATGATCGCGGCGGCAAAAAAGGCCCGGCGTCTGCTCGCGATCAACTGGCCGCTGCGGTGGGTCGCCAGCCATGTCACCGCCCATCGGCTGTTGCGGGAGGGGCGCATCGGGGCCTTGCAGGAGGTGCATTATTACGACGGCAACCGCGGGCCGCTCTGGCACCTCGCCGACAAGATCGAGGTGACGCCGACTCCGACTATGAAGCGCCACAGCTGGTTCTACCAGCAACGGCAGGGCGGCGGTTCCCTCCTCGATTATCTCGGCTATGGCACCACGCTGGGCACATGGTATCACGACGGGAAAAAGCCCCTCGAGGTCACCGCGGTCTTGGACCAGCCGCGCGGATTGGAGGTCGATGAACACAGCGTGACGATTGCGCGCTACGCGAGCGGCCTCTCGAAGTTCGAGACCCGTTGGGGCACGTTCACCGATCCGTGGACGCTGCAGCCGCAGCCGAAGTGCGGCTTCGTGCTCAAGGGTGAAGACGGCACGATCAGCTCCTATGACTACGAACCGACCATCCGGATGCAGACCCGCGCGAACCCGCGGGGAGAGGATGTCGCCGTGGACGAACTGCAGCCGCCGTTCCGCAACCCGATCCAGTATTTCGTGCACTGCATCCGGCAAGGCCGGCCGGTGGAGGGTCCGCTCTCGCCGAAGATCGCGCGCATCGGGCAACAGATCGTCGACAGCGCGGTGCTCAGTGCACGGCTCAAGAAGACGGTCACGCTTCTCGGTTGAGCCATGATTCGGCAGTTCGTCACCGAGGACAGCTCGGTTCACCTTTTCTGAAAATGCACGCCAGGCGCGAAAACACTCTTAGCCACAAAAAAGCACAAAAAGTATCCGTCCAGCTGGCGAAGATCCTCCGCGCGCCTATAGGCGCCTCGGGGACTGCGTTTGCCCTTCGATTTTTTGTGCCTTTTTGTGGCCCTTTTGTTTGGCGGGTTCGGTTCGGGCTGCGCCGCGCCATGCCCTCCCTGAGCGCCTCAGCTGCTAATTTCAGATGAAACCATGAGTGAACCGACCTCCAACTCCGGTTACGGCTTGAGCGCGATTGCGGCCCCGGGAGCGTCCTTGGCGCCCGTGCTGCCGTACCTGCCACCGCGGCCGCGCGACTATCGGCCGAAGATCGGTCTCGTCGGCTGCGGCGGCATCTCCGAGTACCACCTGAGGGCGTACCGGGCGATGGGCCTGGAGGTCGTGGCGTTGTGCGATCGCGACGTGGTGCGGGCGGAGAAACGCCGGGCCGAGTTCTATCCGGGCGCGACGGTCTTCGCCGATTACCGCGACGTCCTCGCTCGCGCCGACATCGAGGTGGTCGATCTGGCCCTGCATCCGGCCGAGCGGGTCGAGGCGATCGAGGCGGCCTTGCGCGCGCGCAAGCATGTCCTCAGCCAAAAACCCTTCGTGCTCGATCTCTCCGTGGGCGAGCGACTCGCCGCGCTGGCCGATGCCCACGGAGTGAAGCTGGCGGTCAACCAAAACGGCCGCTGGGCGCCGCATTTCAGCTACCTGGCGGCGGCGATTCAAGCGGGAGTCATCGGCGACGTGGCGAGTGTCGATTTCATGCTGCAGTGGGATCACACGTGGACGGCGGGCACGCCTTTCGATGAGATCCACCATCTTATCCTGTTCGACTTTGGCATCCACTGGTTCGACATGGCGGCGCGGTTCATGCGGGGACGGCAGCCTGAGCGGGTCTGGGCGACGGTGACGCGAACGACGTTTCAGAAAATGAAACCGCCGACGCTCGCGCAGGTGACGATTGAGTATCCGGGCGCCCAGGTGCGGCTCAATTTCAACGGGCACGTCCAGCACGGGCAGGAGGATCGCACCGTGGTGGCCGGGAGCCGCGGGACGTTGCGCAGTTTCGGTCCCAGCCTGTCGGAGCAAACGGTGGTCGTGCACACGGCCGAGGGGGCGGCGACACCCGTGCTGGAGGGCACTTGGTTCACGAGCGGATTCCAGGGGGCGATGGGCGAACTGTTGTGCGCCATCGAGGAAGGCCGCGAGCCCGGCCACGGCGGCCGCAACAATCTCGAGGGCCTGGCGCTTTGCTTCGCGGCTCTCGCGAGCGCAGATTCCGGCCAACCACAAGAGCCAGGGAAGGTGACGGCGATCGGGAAAGCCTGAAAACTCAATTCGGATTCCTGGCTATTGTTGCTTGGTGGTTCGAGGTTGCCCAACGGCAGGAAGCGGTAGGAGTCAACAACGCGGAAGTTGCCGTGGGAAATCGAGGGACGTGGGATCTTTGGGTTGGCGATCGCTCCGGTGCCGGTGCCCGCCTACGGCGTCGGGCCGGACTCGGGCTCGAGGTGCGAAGGAAACGCCACCCCCTCCCAGCGCGCCACCACGGCGGGTGCGGCGCAGTGGCCGACGACGTTGACGCTGGTGCGGATCGGGTCGATGAGTGCGTCAATTCCGAGCAGGAGGCCGAGCCCCTCCAGCGGCAGGCCAAAGCTCTGGAACAGCGCCGTGAGCACGACGAAGTTGGCGCGCGGAATCCCGGCGACGCCCTTGCTCGTGAGTTTGAGCGTGAGGAGAATCAGCATCTGCTGATCGAGTGAAAGCGGAACATTTGCGGCCTGCGCGACGAAAAGGGTGGCGAGGCCGAGGAAGAGGGTGCTCCCGCACAAATTCAGGCTGATGCTGAGGGGTGCGACCACGCCCAAGATCCGATTTGGCACGCCGAAACGTTCCATGTTCTCGAGCGTCTGGGGCAGCGCCGCCGCGCTCGACGTCGTGGCGAAGGCGATGAGAAAAGGCTCCCGCACAAAGTGCACGAAGCGCCGGAGCGGAACACGAAAGGCGACGAGCGAACCGCCAAAAATCGCGAACAGGAAAAGCAACTCGGCGCCCCACGCGGCCGCAAAGAGCCGGACCAATCCGACCAACACATTCACGCCGCCCGAGGCGACGGTGCCGGCCATCGCGGCGAACACCGCGGCGGGCGCCAGATACATGATCAGGTGGGTGAAGCGGAACGCGATCGCGACCACGGCATCGGCCAGCTCGAGCACCGGCCGCGCCTTTTCTCCGACCGAAAGGCACGCGACCCCGAAGAGAAAACAGAAGACCACGATCTGCAGCACATCGCCCCGCGCCATCGCATCCACCACGCTGGTCGGAAACGCATTCAGCAGCACCTCCGTGAACGACAGGGTGTGCGCCGCCACCATCGCCGTCGCGGCCAGGGCGACGTTGTCGCCCGGGCGAAAGATCACGGCCGTGAACCAGCCGAGCAACAGGGCGAGCGTCGTCGCGACTTCGAAGTAAAGCAGGGCCTTCCAGCCCAGCCGGCCCAGATCGCGCATCCCTCCCACCCCGCCGACGGCGCGCACCAACACGCCGAACAACACCGGCGCGATGATGGCACGAATCAGCCGGAGAAAAATATCGCTGACGATTTTAAGGTGCGGCGCGATTCCAGGCGCGGCAAAACCAATCGCGATACCGCCAACGGCGGCGACGAGCATCCACTGCGCGAGAGAAATCCGGCGCAGCGCGCTCCAGGCCTTCGCCCCCGTGCCGACGGCAAGTGCGTTCGGATCGAGGGCGGGAGGCTGATGAACAGAGCGTGACATGGAAGTGAGATCTGGGACGGCGTGGTTAGAGGTTGTGCCCGGACGCAGACGCCGGAGCGCTCCGGGTCGAACTCGGTTGCCGCAGCAACCACAGGGCGCCCCCGAGCAGGAGGCCTGCCCGCGCGAGCGCCACCAGCGGCCGATCGGTCCAGCCGGCGGCGCCGTCACCGAAGCAGCCACACTGCAAATCCAAATCCCGCAGCACGGCCTGCCCGAGCATGAGCACAAAGACAAAGCACAGACCCGCCGTCAGCGCCCGCACGGTTTCCGGCCAAAAATCCGCGAGCAAAGCGCCGCCGCTGATCACTTCCAACCAGGGAAACGCGACGGCAATCAACCGGAATACGAAGTCCGGCAGCGCGACGTCATAGGCCAACAGGTCCGAATAAAAATCGGCGGGATGGAAAACCTTGAGAGTTCCGGCGACCAGAAAGGTCGCGCCCAGCGCCCAGCGCAGGATGAAGCGGAATCGTCCGGCCATTGGATTTGAACGCCTGGTCGCTGATTTCATCGGGCCGGCGACGTCGTCTTGAAAACTGGCAGTGGCCGGGGAAACACCAGCCGTTGCCCCGCCCGGAACCAATCGCAGGCCAGCCCGGCCGCCAGCGCAGCAGCGAGCACGACGATCAGCCGGCCCGGGCGGACGGCGCGGATGGTTCGTCGGTTCATGGCGCCTGCAACATTTCGTCCAGCACCCGTTGAAAATGTGCCAGCGTCTGGGCGCCCGCGATTGCCGTTTCGGTGCGCTGCCCGTTCGCGCCGGATTTCGAAATCAGAAAGGTCGGCGTGCCGCGGATTTTGAGCCGCGCGTAATGGGCGAAATCGCCGGCCAGGGCGGTGCGCACCGTGCGATCCCGCAGGCAGATCGCGAGTTCATCCCGATCGAGGTGCGGACTCCGGGAGATGAGCTCCTCCAGCTTGCCGGGGGCGCGGTGGGCCACCTGAAAGAGGCTGTCTAACATTTCCCAATACCTGCCCTGGCGATGAGCACAGCGGGCCAGGGCGAAAATTTTCGTGAATTCGTCGGCATTCTCATCCGAGGCGTTGAGCACCACCCATTGCACCTTCCCGGGTTTGATGTACTGCTCGCGCAAGGTCGGGAAAATCTTTTCGTGGAAGGCGCGGCAGTGCGTGCACTTGAAGCTCGAGACCTCGACGACGACGACCGGGGCGGTGTCGACGCCGAGGATGGGACGATCGCGCAGGGGAATCGGCGAACGATCCGGTTCCGCGGCCGCGAGCGCGGCGGCGGCAAAGCCCGCCAGCACGAGTGCGGCTCGCCGTAGCGCCGGCTTCCAGCCTGCCCCCGGGCGAATTGCAGGCCGGCTGGAAGCCGGCGCTACCCCCCCAAGCCACGGCGCGCTTCCCGAAAGTCGCAGGTGAATCTCCGAACTCACAAAGTTCACTCCTGTTTGGCTCAAAACCGCGTCCGCACGCCCACGCGGAACATGCGCCCGACCTGATCGAACAAGCCGGGATCGGTCGGTATCGGCGTCGCGCCGCCGCTGCGGGGCGCATAGGTCGGCGCCCGATCCAAGAGGTTGGCAATATTCAGATAGATTTCCGTCTGCCAACGTTGCCCCAGCGTGGGCAGCCGGTACGCGAACTGGCCGTCGAAATACGCGGTGGACGGAACGTTGTTGTAGTCAGTCGTCACCCCGAGGATGCGGGTTTTGTCCCAGGTCATCCGGCCGATGTACCGCATCTGGAGAAAGCTCGAGATCGCGTTGCGCGAGTGATTCACCGACAAGGTGCCGCGGATGTGCGGCATCGCGGAGGTGCCCGACGCCGCATTCGCAAGGCCGTTGCCGGCCAGGTTGATCGTCGGAGCGAGGGGCGAGACGCGGGAATACTCGTCAATGTAGCCCGCGATCGCGCGCACCGTCAGGTTGCCGGGCCGGGCGTTGGCAAACCAAGAGTTGAGCGGCACGCGGTAGCTCACCTCGAAATCGACCCCCCGGGAAAGCTCGGAGTTGAGGTTGACCGACGACGTCTGCGTGCGAATCACCGCGCGCGGGCTGGCCGTGGTCGGGCCCCGCGTGACGAAGGCACAGAGCGGCGACGACGGGTTGAGATCGCACTCGCGCACGGCGTCCTGGCCGCCCGCGACGAAAATGGCGTCGGCTATTTTCGTCGTGTAGAAATCCACCGCGATACTCGCCCCTTTCAACCAGGACGGCTGATAGACGAAGCCCACGACGGTGGAGTTGGCCACCTCGGGCTTGAGATTGAGATTGCCGATGGCGAGGTTGGGCACGGCTTGAAACGTCAGGCCGGTACCGCCGGGAAAATTATCGCTGATGTTGCCGTTAGTCTGGCGACCAGCGGAGAACAGTTCGTTGATGCTGGGTGCGCGGATGTCGCGGGAGCGTGAAGCCCGCAGGCGCAGGTCGGCGCTGAGCTGCCAGACCACGCCCGCTTTCCAGGTGTTGGCATCACCGCTCGTGGAATAGTGGGTGTGCCGAGCCGCCAGACTGGCCGTCACCTTCTTCGCCAGCGGGAGATCCTTGATGACCGGGACCTGCGTTTCGACAAACTCCTCCATGATCGTGTAGTCACCGGAAAACGGTTGGTTGTTCGCCAGGCGGTAGCCGTTGGCGATCGAGAGCGCATCGGTGGTGGTCGTGGACTTGAGGCTGCGCCATTGCGCTCCGGCCGCAACCGCCAGCGATCCCGCCGGCAAGGAGAAAAGATTGCCGGTGATCTTGGTGTCCGCCACATCCTGCGACGAAGTCTCGTCAAAGAGCGTTGTGCCCATCACGTAATCCAGCGCCGCCGTGGACGGCGCACCCGCACCGAAGGGATTGAAGGCCACGCTGCCCGGATTGGCCGCCGCGGCCCGTGGGACGATCTGACCTCCCACGAGAACGGCATCCGCCGCGACCGTCATCCGCGCGACGATGAGATTGTTGGTGATCGGAATGCTGATGTCGTTCGTGCCCCATTGGTAGGAGGTCTCCCAGTTCCAATCGCCGAACTTGGCGTTGAACCCGACGAGCACCCGCCGGTTCTTGTCTTTGACGTGTGATTCCGTCAGCCCGCGCTCGAGCGTGAGGCGGTTCATCGTAAATGAGGTGATGCCGAGCGAAGTCATCCGGGCGACCAGATCGGGGGCGACCTGCGCGAGGAAGGCGTTGTCACGCTGGATCGTGAGCAGGTGCGTCGTCGGGCTGTTTTGCTGATCCATCAGGGTCTCGCTGTAGGAGCCCTCGGCGAAAAGCGTGACGTGCTCGAGCAGCTTGAAGTCGGACCGGAGGAACAGGCTCTTTCGCGTGAGCGGGCGCACAATCTCCTGGGCCGTGCCGATGCGATAGCCGTCGCCGCCGCTCTGAAAGCCGTTGGTGGTGCCGATGGTGGTCGAGAGCTTGCCGTAGTCGTAAGGGCTCTGCGTGCCACCGGGACCAAACTTGATCCCGCGAATCAGCGCATTGTTGGCCGCGGTGCCGCCGGCACCGTTGATGATGTGGCCACCGGTGGTGAACGGCGACCGGATGTCTGTCGCTCGCACAACCTTGGTCGTGTTACCGGGCTCGGGGATTTGGTTGGTTTCGTTGCGGCGCAGGTCGCGCCCGTCGCCGTTCACGCCTTTGCTGACCGCATACTCGCCGTTGAAGACAAGGTGCCCGCGGCCCTTGAGGTAGTCGGTCCCGTAGGTGAGCGAGGCCTTGTATTCCTTGTTGTCTCCTTTCTGCGCCTGGCCCCAGAGGACGTCGGACTTGAAGCCGGTGAATTCCTTGTTGAGCACGAAATTCACGACCCCGCCGACGGCGTCCGAGCCATAGGCGGCGGACGCGCCACCGTTCACGACGTCCACCCGATCGACCAAACCCTGCGGAATGAGATTGGCGTCGACCTGACCGGTCGGGCCGCTGGGCGTGAAGCGCCGGCCGTCGAGCAACGTGAGCGTGCGGGTGACACCGAGGGCGCGGAGATTGAGGAAGTTGGCGCTGCTGTTGCCGGTGCCGCCGCCGTTCGTCTGCCCGCCGCCGGGCGCGATTGCGGGGAGCTGCTTCAGGCCTTCCGCCATATTGACCGGTGCCGCCGCGAGCAGATTTTCATAGCTGACGACGAGCACGGGGGTCGGCGCCGTGAAGGTGCTCGCTCCCTTGATGTGCGAACCGGACACGTTGAACGCCTCCAGCTTGAACACGTCGGCGCTCTTGTCGGGCGCCTCGGCGGAGGAGGCCGCGCCAGGCGCGACCTTGGTCTGGGCGCTCATCGTCGCGATCGCTGTCGCGAGGAGCAGGCAAGCTGGCCATCGGGCCGGGAAACGGGAGCGGGATGCTATGGATATCATGAGTGAGGTCGGTTTGGGCGGTCTTGAATGAGTTTCAGCCCCTTGGGCGGCGGGCGGGTTCGAGTTCGATGCGAAAAAGTGCGGCCGGGGTGCGGCGGAGAATCGCCGACCGCGCGGCCGGATCGGTTACCCAGCGGTCGAGTTGGGCGCGGGCATCGGCGTATTCCTCGGCGTGCTCGAACTGGGTGTGCGGCCAGTCGCTGCCCCACAGCAGCCGCTCAGCGCCAAATGCCCTCAGCAGCAGCGGCGCCGCCGCATCGGCGATCGCGTCGCCGATGCCGTCGGGGCCGTTGCGGTAGGCGCCGGAGAGTTTGACCCAGAGGCGGCGGGTCGCGGCCTGATCGAGCAGATAGCGGAAGCCCGGATCGTCGACGCCGAGTTTTGGATCGGGCCGGCCGAAGTGATCGACAACCACGTTCAGCCCGGCCGCCAGCAACGGCCCGACCACCGCCGGCAGGTCGTGCGCCTCGCGCTGCACCTCGACCAGCCAGTTGATTTTCTTCAGCTCACCCAGAAAGGCCGGCCAGGGACCGGCCGACAGCTTCGGCAGCGGCAGGCCGATGAGATTTAGCCGGATGCCGACGACGCCCGCCGCGGCCATCCCAGCGAGTTCGGCCGGCGGGATTTCCGGATCGACCACGACGACTCCACGCAGACGATCGGGGTGGGCGCGCAGCGCAGCGAGAAGCAGACGGTTGTCGGTCCCGAGGAAACTCGGTTGCACGAGCACGCCGTGGGAAATGTGGTGGGCGTCGAACTGCTTGAACAATTCCACCACCGTGGCGTCGTAGGTTGGCACGTAGCGGCGGCCGGCGATCGGGCCGGAGCCGCGATCGAAAACATGAGCATGGGTGTCCACGGCGGTGAGGGATGAAAAGGGCGGCGTTGCGACGTCGGCAGCGTGGCCGAGGACGGAGAAGATGAGCGTCACGGCGATGGAGCCGCCGCGAAGAACGGGGCGCGAATTCATGCGCGGACACACCGGAGCGGTGCGATGGCGTTGAGCGGATCGGAGGCGTGCGCCATCCCGCCGGTTTCGAGTATCCGCCCCTTGGTCTCGGGCAGCAGCCACACGGCAACAATCACGAGCGAATAGGCCAGGGCCGCATCGATGCCGATCGCGCGGCTCAGCGGCATCGATGCGCTCATGTGCCCGACGAGCCAGGGAAAGCCTGCGGACGCGATGCGGCCGAAATTGTAGCAGAAGCCCACGCCGGTGCCGCGGATGCCGGCCGGATAAAGCTCATTGAACAGCGCCCCCATGCTGGCGGGAATCCCGGCGGCGAAAAACCCGAGCGGAAATCCCAGCACGAGCATTTGCCGGTTGGTCAGCGGAAGAAACAGATAGGCGAGCACCGTCCCCACACAGCAAACCGCAAACAGCATGATATTTTTCCGCCGGCCGATCCGATCGAGCAACTGCGCGCTCACAATACAGCCACACCAAAACGCGAGGATGATCACCGCAAGATACGCTCCGGTGCTGAAGACGGAAAGCTGCCGCTCCGTTTTCAGATAGGTGGGGAGCCAGGTCATGAGCGCATGATAGCCGCCGTGCGCGCCGACCCCGAGCAGCGCGCCGACCAGGGTCAGCCGCCACATCGCCGGTGAGAAAATCCCGAGGAGTCCACCTGGGGGCGCCGCCGGCCCGCGCCGCGTCGCCCCCGTCGCGGGGGTTTCAGGGTTTGCCCGCCGCACATAAATCACAAACAGCGCGGGCAGGAGTCCGACCCCGAACATCACGCGCCACGCGGTCTCCGCCGGCAGCCACCACACGAGCCCGGAAAAAATCAGCACCGATCCGCCCCAGCCGACGGCCCACGCGCTTTGCACGGTCGCCAACACCTTGCCGCGATGTTCGGGCCGGATCGCTTCGGCCATCAGCACGGCCCCGGCCGCCCATTCGCCGCCGAAGCCGAACCCTTGCAGCGCCTTGAGGATGAAAAGTTGCGTCGCGGTTTGCGCGAAGGCACAGAGAAATGTGCACACCGAAAACCACAGGATCGTCACCTGCAGGATGCGCACGCGACCGTAACGATCCGACAGCGCCCCCGCGACCCAGCCGCCAATCGCCGATGTCACCAGGGCCGCGCTGCTGATCGATCCGGCCGCGGCGTTGTCCATCCCGAACGCGATGATGAGCGCCGGAATCGCGATGCTGAACATCTGCACATCGAACGCGTCGAGGCCCCAGCCGCCAAAACAGGACCAGAAGGTCCGTCGTTCGGTGGAATTGATTTCGCGGTACCAGCGGAACATGGCGCAATCGGGGAGGAAGTAAGGAGGGCGGCCCCTGGTCCGGACCGCAGGGAACGGTGAGGGTGGCGTGGGTGACCGGCGCTACCTGATTTCGACCTGGTAGCGGAACTGGCTGGCCGGACCGCGGGACTGCCGCCACTCAAGCGGCTGGCGGTCGGCGCTCAGGGCCACGCGCTCAATGACGATCACCGGGGATCCCGGCTCGAGTTCCAACAGGCGGGCATGCCGGGCGCTGACGGCCTCGGCTCCCAGGGTCTCCTGCGCCGAGGCGACCAGCACCCCGCAATATTGTTCGTAGAGCGGGTAGAGCAGATCGCCAAATTCCCGGGGATCGATTTCCAGCAGCGGCTCGAAACGGTCGTGCGGCAGCCAGATATCCTCCAACACCATGGGGCGCTCGGCAATCAGCCGAAGCCGGGAAAACCGAATCGCGGGCGCACCCACCTCAAGCTTGAACACCGCCGCCACCGTCGCCGGCATCGCTGCGACCTCGCGTTTGAGGATCCGGCTGACCGGAATCTGCGCCACGCCGGCCGCGTTGACGAAGCGAAAGAAACGGAAAAACGACGACTGAAAATCAGGCCGGCGAACAAAGGTGCCCTTGCCCTGAAATCGCTCGAGCACCCCGTCGGCGACAAGCGAGTCGATGGCTTTTCTGACGGTCCCGATCGAGACGTCGTGCCCCTTGGCCAGTTCCGCTTCCGTCGGGATCGCCTCTGCCGGCCGCCAGCGGTGCGCGGCAATCTGGGCGCTGAGGGCGTCGCGCACGCGGTGATAAAGCGGCAGCCGGTCGTCGGGCGGGGGGAGCGGGGGAACTGAAGTCATAAATTACTCTAGTCCTCTATATGACTAGCGAACTCAGTTGGCCGTCAACGCCATTCTTTTCGATTGCGGGTGCGGCGCGATTGGCCTCGTTCGGCCCAATCCGGCCAATTCACCTCCCGGGCTGATCCGGCTCACAAACCGGCGGGAAACTTTTCCCGCCACGCCGCCTGCGGCCAAGGCGAATCGCTCGCGACAGGTTGCGGCGCACCGGCCGTGCTGCGACCGCGCTCGATATACGTGCGCAGGAGCCGGCCGAGCCGTTGCACGATATCACGGTGCGTTGCGGCGAGGTTCTTTTTCTCGGCCGGGTCGGCGGCGAGGTCGTAAAGTTGGAATGGCGGCAGGCCTTCGAAGCTGTCGGCCTTCGGCTGGGTCCAAGGCGAGGGCGAACGCGTGGGCGGACTCCAGCCGCCCGAGCCGGGAGCGAGGAGCAGTTTCCATTTCCCCTGCCGGATCGCGAATTCGCCGTCCGCCGAGTGATGCACGAGTGCCTCGCGGGTCGAGGGTGGCGGCGTCTGGCCGCGCAGCAGCGCGAGCAGGCTCACGCTGTCCTCGCCCGCATTGTCCGGGAGCTTCGCGCCGACCAACTCGGCGCAGGTGGCCAGGAGATCGAACTGGCCCACGGGCTCCGCGCAACTCGCTCCGGCCGGCGTGGCACCCGGCCAGCGGGCGATGAACGGCATGCGGTGCCCGCCCTCGAAGAGATCGGACTTCACCCCGCGGTAACCCGCGCTGGGATCGTGCCTGAACTGCTTGTGATCCGGCACATTGGCGGCAGGGGCGAAACCGTTGTCGGACGTCACGATGACGAGGGTGTTCCTCGCCAGGCCATGGGCGTCAAGGGCGGCGAGAATCCGGCCGATGTCGGCATCAACCTGGGCCACGAAATCGCCATAGGGCGTCGTGCGCGTTTTGCCTTCGAATTCGCGCGTGAGAAGGATCGGCGTATGCGGCGCGGCGAGGGGGAGGTAGAGAAAGAAGGGTTTGCCGTCGCGAGCGGTCGCGCGCTCCGCGAGATAGCCGATGGCCTTTTCCGTGAGTCGCGGTTGTACGTCTTCGAGCTTGAAGTCGGGGCTGATGACGCCGGCCCGCCACAGTTTCGGCGTGGGGCTGTCACCGATCGTGCCCGTGGGAAGTGCCGTGGCGCGGTCGTTGGCGAGCCAGACGTACGGCGGCATGTCGAGGGAGGCGCTGAGGCCAAAAAAGCGATCGAAACCGTGGGCCAGCGGCCCGCCACCGAAGGGCCGGCCGAAATCAACGTCTTCCGGCTTCGATCCCGTGCGCACCCAGTCGAGTCCGAGATGCCATTTGCCAAAGATGGCGGTCGTGTAGCCATGCCGGCGCAGCAGCGCCGGCACGGTGAGCCGGCCGGGTTCGACGAGCGCCGCGCTGTAGCCGCGTGTGACGCCGCTCTTGAGCGCACCGCGCCAGGCATAGCGGCCGGTCATGCCCGCGTAACGGCTCGGCGTGCAGAGGGAGGACGCCGAGTGCGCATCCGTAAACCGCATACCCTCGCGGGCGAGCCGGTCGAGGTGCGGGGTCTGCCACGCGCTCCTCGGATTGTAGCATGAGACGTCGCCGATCCCAAGATCGTCAGCGAGGATGTAGATGATGTTGGGCGGCGAAATGACCGGCGATCGCCGGTCCGCGGCGAACACGCTGGCGGTGACGAGGCCGGTGGCGAGCAGGAGCCGGACGAGGTCGATCATGGAAGAAGAAAACTTGGAATCAGCCATTGAGCCAGGGCGCATGGAGCACGAAGCGTCAGAAGGAGAACGTCGAAAAATTCCCCCTGCGACCTCCCGATGTCATTCCCGCATCCGTCCGACGGCTACGCCCGCAACTTTTCCCAGCGAGCCCGGGCAAAGTCCCAGTTCACGAGGCGGCTGAATGCCATCACGTAGTCCACGCGCCGGTTCTGGTACTTCAGGTAGTAAGCGTGCTCCCAGAGATCGAGGCCGAAGATCGGCTGACGCCCCGCCATCAGCGGGTTGTCCTGATTCGGCGTGGTTTCGAGGACCAGCTTCTTGTCCTTGTCCATGGACAACCAGATCCAGCCGCTGCCGAAAACGGAGAGGGCGCGTTCCGCGAAAATCTTCGGACCGGTGTTTTCGTCGACGAAGATCTCGGCGAGCGCATCGCCAAACGCCCCGTCCGGCCCGGCGCCGCCCTCGGCCCGGAGGCATTGCCAGAAAAAGGTGTGGTTGTAGTGGCCGCCCCCCTGATTGCGCACCACCGTCCGAATCTTTTCCGGGACCTTGTCCAGATTCTGGCAAAGCTCCTCCACGCTCAGTTTCTGGAGATCCGGGTAGTCGGCCAAAGCCTTGTTGAGATTTGTCACGTAACCGGCGTGATGCTTGCCGTGGTGAATCTCCATGGTCTTGGCATCGATGTGGGGCTCGAGCGCGCCGACGTCATACGGCAGGGCGGGCAGCGTGTGCGGGCCCGTCGGCGCCGGTGCGGCAGCCTGGGCGAGCGCGCGGGTGGCGGAGGTGCTGAGGAAAAAACCGGCACTGAGGAGGCCGGCGGACTTGAGGGCTTGGCGGCGGGTGATATTCTTCATGGAAAGGTCAGCAAGGTGGCGGCAGGAGCTTCCAGCGCAAACGCGAATTTTCGCGGACGCGAGGCCGTGAAATTTCGGGCGGTGAAAACCGAGGATGCCAGCCGCGCCCGGGCGGCAGCGGACTGATTCCCGGCCGGCAGCGGAGCGCCGTTTCGCCCGTCAGGCCGGCTCTTCCGCCGCCAGCTCGCGACAGCGCTTCATGTCCGTCTTGCCCGAGCCGAGCATCGGGATCTGTTCCACGCGCCTGATGATCCTCGGCACCCAAAGGTTTGGCACGCCCGCCGCCATCAGCCGCGAACGCAACTCCTCCACGCTCAGGTCACGGGTGGTCAACAGCACCAGGGCCTCACCCCGGGTGGCGTCCGGCACGCTGGTGACAAAGACCGTCAGCCCGTCCTCCTGCTCCCAGCCAAAGGCGGTCAGGATGGCCTGCTCAACCGTGCCGTGGGGCACCATCTCGGCGCCGATCTTCGAGAACCGCGACACGCGCCCCTCGATATACAAAAACCCGTCGATATCGAAGCGCCCGAGATCGCCGGTCAGGAACCAGCCGTCGCGAAAGGCCGACAGCGTTTTCTCGCGATCGTCGAGGTAACCCTCGAACACGTTGGCGCCGCGAAACATCACGACCCCGGTGTCGGTCGGCGGCAGTTCGCGACCGGTCTCCGGATCGACGATGCGCGCCGTCATCCCCGGCATCAGGCGACCCACCGTGCCGGTGCGTTTGCCGACCTGCGGTCCATTGGTCGAAACGGCGACGGGCGGATGCGGCTGATTGATGTTGGCCGCCGGCGTCGTCTCGGTCAGCCCGTAACCCTGCAGGATCTCGATGTGAAACGTTTCGAGAAAGGCCTGATGAAGATCGTCCGGCAGTTTTTCCGCGCCCGTCACGACGAGATCGAGCGAACGCAGTTCGCTGGGCTGCGCCTTCTTCAGCAGCGGCCGGACAAACGTCGGCGCCGCGAACAGCACGGTGGCCTTCTCGTCGCGGATGGCATCGATGATCCTCCGGGTGTCGAGGGGGCTCGGCACCGTGACGATCCGGCAGCCGCGCATCATGGGGTACCAGAGCCCCACGGTGAATCCGAAGCTGTGAAAAACCGGCAGGCAGCCGAGGAGCGTACACGACTCGGGCAGCACCGGGAGCGACGAAATCTGGGCGCAGTTGGCGAGGATGTTCCGGTGCGAAAGCACGACGCCCTTCGGTTCGCCGGAACTGCCGCTGGTGAACAGCAAGCCCGCCTCGGAACGATCGCCTACCCGAGGCAGCCCGAGCAAGTCCGCGCACCACTGATTCGGCAGCACCCACGCGGCGAGCAGCCACGGCACCATCGCGCGCTTCCCGCCGCAGGCTTCGATCTCGGCCTTGAGGTCGAGCGTGCGCGCGGGCCACGGGAAATTTGGCAGCCGGGCGCGCATCGCCTCGGCCGAGATGATGGTATTCACGCCGGCGATGCGCATGCTGGTCTCGAGTCCCGCACGGGCGCTGGTGAAATTCAGGTTCACCGGCACCTTTCCGGCCGCCATCACCGCGAGGTTCGCGATAAAGGCCCCGGCCCCGGGGGGCAGGACGATGCCCACGCGCCGCTCCGGAATCGTCGCGAGAATCCGGCGCGAAAACAGGGCTGCCGCGGCGTAGAGCTGCCCGCACGTCAGTTCGCGCCGCTCAGCGGTACGATCGACGATGAAGGACCGCCACGGATGCTTGGTCAGCGTGCGCACGCACTCGCGGCCAAGATTCCGGCGCAGCACGGGCCGCTGGTCAAACGCCACCGCCCCCAGGTCGAGCAACTCGCGCCGCGCCCAGGTGGGATTCACCTGCTCCGGCGGCGTGGGCTGGCCAAACGCGATGAACACGTGCGTCGGCATCAACCGCGGCGATTTCCAAAGGTACTTGTTGCCGGCGAAGGAAAAAATCGAACCCCACAATCCGTCGATCGCCGCCGTGACGACCGGCACATTGGCCTGCCGCGCCATCAGCTCGAAGCCCTTCTTGATCTCCATCAACTGGCCGGTGCGCGAAATGTGACCCTCCGGGCAGAGGCCGACCACCTCGCCGCGCTTCAGTGCCCGCACGGTCGCGCGGACGCCCTCCATCGGTTGCTCCGCCGAAAGCGGAATCGAACCGCTGATGTCGAAGCACCAGTTGAAAAAGGGATTATGCTGCAGTCCCTTGAAGCCCACGAACCGGATCGGTCGCGGACACACGAGCTGGAGCACGACTACGTCGACATAGGAGATGTGGTTGGCGATCAGCAGCACTCCGCCGGTGGCGGGAATATTCTCCACGCCGCTTGTCCGCACCCGGTAGAGAACCCGCGCGATCAGGCGGGCGATGAGATCGAGGTAAAGCGGAAGGTGCGAGCGCCGGCGGAAAAAGGGATAGGGCATGAGCGCGCTTTGTTTATGCGGGCGAAAGCGGATCGGTTTCAACCCGGATTTTCGACTCGACGCCGATCCAGCCACCGCAGCCGTGCGCCAACTACCGATCCACACCGATGATACGATTCAACTTTTCTGCCTCCGCAAATCGCGCGCGAGCGCGCCGAAGCCAGGGAAGTCATGCTCCAGGCGCCGCGGATCCCGCCGGTGCCGCTCGACCTCGAACAGGGCGCAATCAATTTCAACGGCCAGGCTCGGTCGATCCGTACCGTAGACCCGCCACTTCAACTCGGCGCGCGAATACGGCTGCCGTCCGCCCGCCTGCCCTTCGACCCACGCCGCCTCGCTCACGCTGGCATCGCGCCCACACAAATACCAGGCCTCGATCGCCGGCACCGCCACCCCGATTCCCCGCAGCACGCGATCCCGCCCGTTGGCCGGCGGCAGCCGCATCGTCGTCTGCCGAAACACCCCCTGCAACAGA
>JBIJCX010000165.1:0-17447 GCA_044344465.1 Opitutaceae bacterium | reverse complement strand
GGGTCGCCAGCGCCGCGGCCGTGCCGTCGCCCCCATCGGCGCAGGCGAGCTCGGCGGGCGCGCACACCTGCTTGGCGAGCAGGCCGTCGACGATCGCGGAAGCCATGCGGCCGGCGCCGAGAAAAGCGATTTTGGGCATGGCCGTAGAGTAGGGCGATCCGACACCCGGCTGCGCAATGGGAAAAAATCAGCAGCCCCACCCGCGGGCAGTCAGCTGTCGATGGTCCGTCGCACCCGCTTTTCGACCGGGTGCATCAGGATCGCCGTCGCACCGCCGCCCGGCGTGTCGGTCATCGTCACCTCGCCGCCGAGGGTCCGCAGGGCGTGGCGCGCCACGGTCATGCCCATCCCGACGCCCACGGTGTTCTTCGTGCTCACAAAGGGCTCGAACATCTTGTCCCGGATGTCGCTGTCGATGCCATGGCCGTGGTCGACGACCCGGATTTCGACAAATTTTCCCTCCTCCGGTTTTTCGACCAGGCGGGTGTGGATCGAGATGGGGCGGGGATCGGTCGGCTTGTTGTCGTAGGCCTCCCAGGCGTTGATCATCACCTTGGAAAGGACCTCCTCGGCGACCTCGTAATTGGTGTCGACCAGCAGTTCGCCCAGTGGATTGTCGATCGTGACGGGCGCGGTGAGCCGGTAGTCTTCATGGAAGCGCCTGATGCCGCCCTCGAGCAGCCTGTCCAGACCGGCCTTGATCAGCGGCGGACGCGACTTCACGACCAGCGTGCTGAGCTGCTTGATGATCGAGACGATGCGCTGCACGGCGTCCTCGACGTGTTGCGCGTTCTTTTTCACCTGCTCGGGCTTGTCGTAATACGCCTTGACGAGATCGAGGTACCCGATGACGACGCCGAGGAGATTGTTGAGATTATGGGCGATGCCCTGGGTGACGGCACCGATGGTCGCGGCCTTGCGGGACTCCTCGAGCCGCCGCTGCAGGTCGACCATCTGGCGGTTGATCATGACGAACCGCAACTGCGTCTGCACCCGGGCGAGCGTCTCGTCGAGATCGATGGGCTTGGTGATGTAATCAACCGCGCCGACGCCGAGACCCTCGAGCTTGCTCTCCTTCGTCGTGCGCGCGGTGATGAAAATCACCGGGATGCCGCGAGTGTCCTCGTTCGATTGCAGCCGCTGGCACACCTCGATGCCATCCATGTCGGGCATCATGACATCGAGCAGGATGAGATCGGGTTTGTCTTTCCGCACCGCCTCGAGGGCCTCAATGCCGTTGTAGGCCGCGATGACCCGGATGCCTTCACGCTCCAGTTTCCGTTTCAGGAGCTGGACGTTGATCGGTTGGTCGTCGACGACCAGGATGCAGGGAGAGACCATTTGCGTCCGGAGCATGGAACGAAGTCAGCGTCTGGCAATAATGCTCTAAAGGCGGAACTACGAACCAGGTCGTCCAGAAATGGGATGCGCCCTGGCGGCCGCGCGAGGTGGCATTCAGCGCGGCCGGACCACGCCGAAGCCGAGTTCCTGTGCCGCGTACGGGCGGGCGGGAGCGAAAGGCGCGGGCTGAAGCACCGCGCTACGATGGCGGAACGCGGCGAAACGCCTTCACGGTGTTCTTCATCAGCAGGGCGACGGTCATCGGGCCGACGCCGCCGGGAACGGGCGTGATCTTCGCGCACAACGGAGCCACGGTCGCGAAGTGGACGTCCCCCGTCAGCCGGTAACCGCTTTTTCGTGACGGGTCGGGCACGCGGTTGATGCCGACGTCGATGACGACGGCGCCGGGCTTCACCATGTCGGCGGTGACAAACTCCGCCCGGCCGATGGCGGCGATCAGGACGTCGGCCTGGCGCGTCATCGCCGGGAGATTGGCGGTGGCGGAATGGCAGATCGTGACGGTGGCATTGGCGCCGGCCTTCTTCTGAAGGGCGAGCAGCGCGACCGGTTTTCCGACAATCAGGGATCGACCGAGCACGACGACGTGCTTGCCCTTCAGGTCCACGCCGCTGCGCGCCAGCAGCTCCATGATGCCGGCGGGCGTGCACGCGACGAATCCCGTCTCGTCCTCCTGGGCGACCTTGCCGAGGTTGAGCGTGTTGAAACCGTCGACGTCCTTGTGCGGGGCGACGCGGCGAAACACGGCGACCTCGTCGATGCCTTTCGGCAACGGTGATTGCACGAGGATCCCGTCGACCGTGGGGTCGGCATTGAGATCGTCGATCAGGGCGAAGAGTTCCGCCGACGTGATGCTGACCGGCGGCAGGATGACGCGGCTGGTGATGCCGATTTCCGCCGCGGTCTTCTCCTTCTTCTTCACGTAGGAAAGCGAAGCCGGGTCATCCCCGACCCGTACGAGCGCGATGCAGGGCTTGCGCCCGGGGAGCGGGGCGATTTCAGCCTTGAGCTCGGCGATGATGGCGCTGGCGATTTGGTTTCCGTCAATGAGCTCCATGGAAGTAGCGAGTAGCGAGTAGTGAGTAGTGAGTAGAAGGCCCGGCAGCTCGAACACGGTCTGATGCCCGCTGCCCACTCCTGCTACTTCAGTTGCAGCGTCTCGATCACGATGACGATGTCCCGGCTTTCGGCCGCGGGCTTCGCCGTGCCGAAAACGACCACGATATGATTGACGTATTTCTCGATTTGGTCGGTGAGCAGAAGCTTCGAGGTGTCGAGATAGGCGTAGCGTTTGCCCGCGTCGTCCTCGAGCGCGTAGTCGTACGGGCGGCGCGGAGTGAACGGCCGGCGGGTGGAGACGAAGCGCCCGGCGAACTGCCGCGGCAACGCGCTGCCGCCGCCGTCGCCGAGCTTGACCATCGGCGCCGCGCGGCCGGGGGCTGCCATGCCATAGGCGCTGGTGGCGACGGGCGCGGGAGAAATGGCCGGTGCCGCGGGCGCGGGTCCGGCCGTGGCCGGCGTCGTCGCGATCGGGGGCAGGTATCCGGGAGCGGCCCCAATGCGGATGTAGCCGACCAAGTTTTTATCGAGGTTGATCTGCGTCCACTTGCCGCGCAGGCCGGTGATGCTGATCTTGTCGTTCTTGTCGCCCACGGTGAGCACGCCGGCATCGGGCTTCGGGGCGAGGCGGATGGTCGCGCCGGGCTTCACATCGAGGCTCTTTGTCAGATCCTTGTTCTCGACATAGCCTTCAAACGGTCCGGGCAGTTCGACGGCCAGCCAGCCGGCGGGCGTGCTGGCCAGGGTGCCCGGGGCCACTTTCGGTTCGGTGCCGGCCTTGAGATAGGTGATGGCGGCTGAGGTCGCATCGGGCCGCGTGTGCACGGCGGCCGTCTCGGTGAGGGGAGCGGCAGAACCAGCGCCGACACCCAGGGCAAGGACGGCGGTGACGGCCGCGCAGCGCCCGGCGCTGGTGCCCAGGGCGGACGCAAGGAAACGGAGGCGGTTAGTCTTCATCGGCAAAAGTGGCGGGACGGGCGGAGACTTCGAACGTGGCGCGAGGCGTCGGCGGGTTGCGGAAAAGGGCTTCCACTTCTTTCGTAGAAAGGACTTTCCCCGCCCGCAACGGGATTCCCTTGAGCTGCAGCGATCCGATTTGGTAACGGCGCAGCTTCTTCACATCAAAGCCCAGGGCGGTGAAAACCTGGCGAATCTCGCGTTTCTTGCCGTGGTGCATGTGGACGTCGAGGTTGGTGGAGGCGCCGGCCGCGCCCGCGTTGATCAACGCCGCGCGCTCCACCTTCATGCGCTCGCCCTCGACGACCAGGCCGCGCACCAGCTGCGGCAGGCGCCCGGCGGGAAACGGCTGTTTCAGCACGACATGGTAGCGCTTCACGACGACGTTCGACGGATGCATCAGGCGGTGGGCGAGATCGCCGTCGGTGGTGAGGATGACCAGCCCCTCGCTGTCGAGGTCGAGCCGGCCGGCGCAAAAAAAGCGAAACTTGGAGAACTCGCGGGGCAGCAGCGCGAAGACCGTCGCGGCATGGTGCGGATCGTCGTTCGAGCAAACCAGGCCGCGCGGCTTGTGCACGGCCACCGTGATCCGGGGCTGGGCGGTCGTGCGAACCGGTTTCCCGCTGACGGTCACCCGATCCACGCCCGGCGTGATTTTCTGGCCGAGGGTCGCGGCGGCGCCGTTGACCCGCACTTCGCCCTGCGCGATGAGCTGTTCGGCCGCGCGCCGCGAACATACGCCGGCATCGGCGATGAATTTCTGCAGGCGGGTCAGGAGGGTGGTGGCCATGGGCAACGATAATGGGCGGCAATTCGGCTGACATCGCAAGCCTGCGCGAATTGCGAATGCGCCTTGCCAGCGCGTTCGCGCCTCTTCACTTCATCCCGCCAACATGTCCGAGAGCACCGCCGTCTCCCCCAGCGTGTATTCGAAAGACCAGCCCTATCCGGCGGTGCTGATCGACAACCGCCTGCTCACCAAACCGGGTTCGGCCAAGGAGACGCGCCATCTCGTGCTTGAGCTCGGCGACGGCGCACTGGCCTACGAGGCGGGTGATTCGATCGGCATTTTTCCCCTCAACCGGCCGGAGGACGTGGAGGAAATCCTGCAACGGCTCGGGGCCTCGGGTGCGGAGATCGTGGCCCTGCCGAGAGCCGCGGCGCCCGTCGCACTGCGTGAAGCCCTCACTGCGAAACTCGCGCTGGCGGGTCCCACCCGGGCGGTGCTGGAAAAGTTCGCCGCGAAGGCCACCGATCCGGTTGCGCAGGCGCGGCTGGCCGCCTTGGTCGCGCCCGAGGCGAAGGAAGCCGCGACCGCTTTCCTGGTGGAGCGCGAGTTTGTCGACTTGTTGGCGGAGTTTCCGAGCGCGCGATTCTCGCCGCAGGAGTTCGTGGACATGATGCGCCGTCTCATGCCGCGGCTTTACTCGATTGCCTCGTCGCCCCGCGTGTTCCCGGGCGAAGTCCATCTGACGGTTGCCGTGGTGCGTTACCAGACCAACGGGCGTGACCGCGTCGGCGTGTGTTCGTCGTTCCTGGCCGATCGGGTCGTGGCCGGAAAAAGTAGCATCCCGGTTTTTGTGTCGCACTCCCATTTTCGACCGCCGCCCGATGGGGCGAGGGATTGCATCATGGTCGGACCGGGCACGGGCATCGCGCCGTTCCGGGCCTTCGTGCAGGATCGCGTGGCCGCGGGTGCCACGGGCCGGAACTGGGTGATTTTTGGCGACCAGCGGCGCGCGACCGATTTTCTCTATGAGGAGGAGTGGCGGCAATATCTTGCCGCGGGCCAGCTCGCACGGCTCGACACCGCGTTTTCACGCGATCAGCAGCTCAAGGTGTATGTTCAGGACCGGATGCGGGAAAATGCGGCGGAGGTCTGGTCATGGCTCGCGGGCGGCGCGAATTTCTATGTTTGCGGCGACGCCAAACGGATGGCCAAGGACGTTGATCTGGTTCTCCACGAGCTCATCGCGGCGCAGGGTGGATTCACCCCTGAACAGGCGGCCGACTATGTGAAACAGTTGAAGAAGGACAAACGCTATCAGCGCGACGTGTACTGAGTTGCACTCAGTTGAGAGCTGAGGGCTGAGAGCTGAGAGATCGATCTCCAGAGCTGAAACGCGCGCCAGCACGCCTGAAAACGAACGCGCCGCCAAACCCCATCTGCTTCCGATTGCCCCCCTCCGGCGTGAACCACATTTTCTACTCGCTACCCGCTCCTCCCTACCCGCTACTTTCAGCCCCGCATGCTTACGTTTAACAAACGCACCGCCCTGATCACCGGCGCCGGCCGAGGCATCGGCAAGGCCATCGCCGAGACCCTCGCCCGGCATGGCGTCACGGTCATCTGCGTCTCGAAATCGGCCGATTCCTGCGGCGCAACGGCCGCCGCCATCGCGGCGTCGGGCGGGAAGGCGCGGGCCCTCGCCGTCGATGTGGCTGATGGCGCTGCAGTCGCGAAGGCGGCCGAGGAGTTGCAGAAGGAATTCCCGCTGATCGACATCCTGGTGAACAACGCCGGAATCACCCGCGACGGCCTGCTGTTCCGGATGAGCGAGGCGGACTGGAATGATGTCATAACCACGAACCTGACCAGTTGTTTCCATTGGACGAAGCTCCTGGGCCGGCCGATGACCCGTGCCCGCTGGGGCCGGATCGTCAACATCACGTCGGTCAGCGGCATCATGGGCAATGCGGGCCAGGCGAACTACTCCGCGGCGAAGGCCGGCATGATCGGTCTGACCAAGACCCTGGCCCGGGAATTCGCCGGCCGCAGCGTGACCGTCAACGCGGTCGCCCCCGGATTTATCAAGACGGACATGACGACCGGGTTCGTCAACAATCCCGAGGCGTCAGCGCGAATTCTCGAGGTGGTGCCGCTCAAACGCTTCGGCGAGGCCGCCGATGTGGCCAATCTGACGGCCTATCTTTGCTCCGAGGAGGCTGGCTACATCACGGGCCAAGTTTTTAACGTTGACGGTGGGATGGCGATGTGAACCCTCCGCTCAACCCTTCTTTCCTCTCATTTTCGTTAAAATGGCCGACCAAAAAACCATCGAACAGCGCGTTAAAGAGATCATCGTGAATCAGCTCAACGTGAATGAAGAGCAGATCACGCCGACCGCTTCATTTCTCGACGATCTTGGCGCTGACTCGCTCGACACTGTCGAGCTGATCATGGCCTTCGAGGAGGAATTCAAGGACGAGATCAAAGGTGAAATTCCGGAAGCCGATGCGGAAAAGCTCCAGACCGTGGGTCAGGTGATAGACTATATCAAAGCCAAGGCTGGCCCATCCTGAGGCCAGGACTCTAGATTCTCTGGCGTTCTGCCTGTTTCCGCCGCGGAGATTTTTGGCAGAACGCCTTTTTGTTTTCTGCTGTTGGCGATTCTTTTTGCGACCATGGAAACTCCCTCATCCGCGCGCCGCGTTGTTGTCACCGGTCTCGGTGTCGTGGCGTCGATTGGGCACACGACGGACGCGTTCTGGGCCGGCCTCGTCGCGGGACAATGCGGGATCCGGCGCGTGACGCTGTTCGACCCCACCGATTTCGCCAGCCAGATTGGGGCGGAGGTGCGCGATTGGGATGCCGCCCGGCACATGGATCCCAAGGAGGCGCGGCGCAACGACCGGTACACCCATTTTGGTTTCGTGGCGGCACGGCAGGCCGTGGCGGATTCGGGGCTGGAGATGGCAAAGGAGAATGGCGATCGCGTCGGCGTCATCATCGGGTCCGGGATCGGCGGGATGCACACGTACGAGACCCAGCTCAAGGTGCTCGCGGAGCGCGGGCCGCGGCGCGTCTCTCCGTTCACGATTCCCGCGCTGATTGGCAACATGTGCGCCGGGTTGGTGGCGATCGAGTTTGGCGCGCGGGGGCCGAACTTCGGCATCGTTTCGGCGTGTGCCACCGGCACGCACGCGCTCGGCGAGGCCGCGCACACCATCCGCCGGGGCGATGCGGACGTCATGATCGCCGGGGGCAGCGAGGCGGCGATTACGCCGTTTGCGTATGCGAGTTTCTGCTCGATGAAGGCGATGAGCACCCGCAACAGCGAGCCGGAGAAGGCCTGTCGCCCGTTTGATCGGAACCGGGACGGCTTCATCATGGGCGAAGGGGCCGGCGTCGTGGTGCTGGAGTCGCTGGAACATGCACAGGCGCGCGGCGCGCGGATCTACTGCGAACTCGCCGGCTACGCCGGGACGTGCGATGCGTTCCACATCACGCAACCCGATCCCGAGGGCAAGGGCCTGTCACTGGCGATGGTCCGCGCCATGGCGAGCGCCGGCGTGAATCCTTCGCAGATCGACTACATCAACGCCCACGGCACCTCGACGCCGTATAACGACAAATTTGAGACGCTCGCGATCAAGCAGGTCTTTGGCGAACACGCGCGGAAAGTCGCGATCAGTTCCACCAAGTCCATGACCGGGCACCTGCTCGGCGCCGCGGGCGGCATCGAATCGATCATCTGCATCAAGACCCTGCAGACACAGACGATCGCGCCGACCATCAACCTCGACGATCCGGATCCCGACTGCGATCTCGACTATGTGCCGAACGTCGCGCGGCCCGCGAAGGTGCGCACGGTGCTGAGCAACAATCTCGGCTTCGGCGGACAGAACGCGGCGGTGGTTTTCCGGACCCTGTAATTTCTCAGAGCGTGCGGGAGAGGGAGCCGTTCGATCGCGGCACCGCCGGCAGCCAGCGCTCGAGGCAGGATTGCAGCTCCTCCCGGCGGACGGGCTTGGGGATGAAATCGTCCATCCCGGCCGCGGCGCAGGCTTCGCGATCGCCGGTCATGGTGTTTGCGGTGAGGGCGATGATGGGCAGCCGCCGGCCCTGGAGGCGCGCGCGAATTTGCCTCGTCGCCTCGAACCCGTCCATCCCCGGCATCTGGCAATCCATGAGCACGGCGTCCCATGGCTCAAGGGTGGCAACCTCGACGGCCGACGCGCCGTCGGCCACGACGACCGAGCGCAGGCCGAGTTTCTCGAGCAGGAGCTCGATCACGCGCTGGTTGACCCGATCGTCTTCGACGACGAGGAGCCGGCCGGAGAGCAAGCGCGGGCGTTCGAGGAACGGCGATTGGATCAGGCGCGCCGGGGTCACGCCGAGGGGCAGCGTGAGTTCAAAGCTGAATTCCGATCCGGCTCCCGGTTCACTCTGCACAATGATGTGGCCACCCATGCGGTTGACGAGCCGCTGCGAGATCGCGAGGCCAAGCCCGGTGCCCCCGAAGCGCCGCGTCGTCGAACTGTCGCCCTGGGAAAAAACCTGGAAGAGTTTCGACTGCGCCTCGCCGTTCATCCCAATGCCCGTGTCGAGGACGCTGAACCGCAACGTGGCCACCTGGGTGTCGCGCCGGAGCAGATGCACGGAAATCGTGACCCGGCCGCGTTCGGTGAACTTGATCGCATTGCCGGTCAGGTTCAAAAGGACCTGCTTGAGCCGCACGGCGTCGCCCACGAGGTGCGTGGGCAGATCGGGCGGTAGATCGAGCGCCAGTTCCAGCCGTTTTTCCGCTGCGCGGGCGCGCAGGAGCGCGACGACTTCGGTGATGTTCGGGGCCAGCGGGAACGAGATGGCCTCGAAATCGAGCTTGCCGCTCTCGATCTTGGAGAAATCGAGGATGTCGTTGAGCAACCGCATCAGGGTGTCGGCCGAGCCGGTGGCGACCTCAACCTGGATTCGCTGCTCGGCGTCGAGCGTCGAGTGTTCGAGCACCTGCAGCATGCCCATGATGCCGTTCATGGGGGTGCGGATCTCGTGGCTCATCGTCGCGAGGAATTCGCTCTTCGAATGGCTCGCCGCCTCCGCCTGCTCCTTGGCCTCGCTCAGGGTGACGACGAGGACTTCGTTCTCGAAGATGAGTGCCCACAGCCGGCGCAGGTCGGCGTGGTGGAGACTCGCGGTCTTGAGCAAAAAGAGCGCGTAGGTCACGGCGATCAGGGCGAGCGTCGTGGTGCCGGCGTCGGGCAGCGTGAGAAAACGCGCCAGGAGCGGGCCGAGGGTCGCGGCGACGTAGATGCGGTAACTGGCGGGCACGGAGGCCAATGAGCGCGCCGCGCCTGCGTTCATGCCCACGAGGATCATGACCAGCAGGAGCCGCGGCATGGTCGCTTCGCCGGAGAAATAAAACCATCCGGCCACACCCCAGGTGCAGCCGGCCGCGGCGACGCCGATGAGAAAATAACGCCGCCACCGCCCCAGATCGTGCTGCGCGGGCTGCGAGCGCGCAAAGGCGAAGTTGAGAATCCAGCGGCCGATCGTGACCAGCGTGATGGCCACCAGCCACAGCCAGTGCAGCGCTGGCGGATGCACGGCATACGTTCCGGCGACCAGAATCAACGCCAGGACAAAATTGGAAAATAGCCCGAAACCCGCCGTCCGATAAAGCAGCCGCGTCATCTCGGCCTCGACCCGCTGTTCGACGGACGGGGCTGCGCGCGGATCAGGGGCAGGCGGTGGAGTAGGGACCATGCGGGCGGGAACGAGGGCGAATCGGCGGGCGGACCAAATCTAAACCGACGGCGGACCCTCACGGCAACAAAAAGCCCGCGACCGGGTGGGCGCGGGCGGAACAGAGCGGCCGAGAATGGTCGCGAAACCTCAGACCTTTTCGACCAGACCTGCCTTGATCGCCTTGACTGACACCCAAATGCGCTTCGTGCCGCCGTTGGCGGTCTTGACCCGGATGCGTTGGAGATTCGGGCGGAATTTGCGCTTCGTGATGCTGGTCACGTGCGTGCCGATGCCGCCGCTCTTCTTTGACTGACCCTTGCGATTGATAATCGAGCCCTTGACGGGGCGGCGACCGGTGACTGCACAGATTCTGGCCATGATGATTTCGAGTTGGTTAAAGGGTCGGGAGTAAAAGGCGGGACCGAAGCGAAGCAAGAGGTTTCTGCGGGGCGGACTTTGCCGCTGACGCTCGTCCGCCGCGCGGCTGCGGCCCTCGAGCGCCGGGTACGGTCGGGCTCCGACGACCGCCGAGGTTGCGGCGCTCGCGGGACACTCCACGGACGCCGACGCCGATTTGAAAACAGTCAGCCCTCACGTCCCGGGCGAGTTTTTGAAAACTTAGGTGATGGGATCCGCGGAATCGGCGGCGAACGTGCGGGTGCGAAACAATTATGGCTGGAGGCTGGCGCTCGGGCTCTGACTCTCCCACCTTGGCCGTGACATGGCCGACTTTTTGACCATGGTACCGCCTCCGGAATTCGACTTTCCAACCAAGCAAACCATGAACTCGATGCCTGATCTGAAAAAAATCCCTGCGCTGTGCGCGCTCCTCTTGGCTGTAGCCGCCACCTCGGTGAGGGCACAAACCGCGCCGACGCGTGCGACTCCGGCGGACCCGGCGGAGGCGGAAGTCGTCAAACTCCAGGCGTTCACGGTCACCGGTTCGAACATCAAACGCCTTGAATTCGAGAAGGTCCTGCCGGTGACGGTCTTCGATCTTTCCGCAATCCAGGTGCGCGATGCGGCCCAGCCTTCAGACCTGCTCACGGCGCTGACCGTGGTCACGGGGCTGCCGGGCAACGAGACCGCCACGCTTGGTGCCACCGCCCGCGGCGACAATGCCTCGGTTTCTCTGCGCGGCATCCCGTCGAGCAACACCTTGATGCTGCTCAACGGCCGCCGTCTCGTGCCGCATCCGATCAGCCAGACGGAGGCCGGCGTGCCCACGCTTTCCACCAACGTCAACCAATTGCCCAATCGCGGACTCGAGCGGGTCGAGGTGCTGCGAGACGGCGCGTCGTCCATCTATGGCACCGACGCCGTGGCCGGAGTCGTGAATTATATGATGAGGAAGAATTTTCGCGGGACCGAGCTCTCGCTGCGTTATGCCGAGACGCGTTATCGCGACGGCGGGGAATTCCGGGCCACACTCACCCACGGGCAGGAATTTGCGCAGGGGAAGGGGCGGGCGATGTTCACGGCCGACTTCTACGAGCGCAAGCCGATGTATGTCCGGGACCGTCCTTTCGCCGCCGAGGCGGACAACAGCAGCCGGGCGCCGGAGCCATGGAACGTCGCGACGAACACGACCTTCAACCTTCGCTCGGCCACGAGCGAATACGGCAATTTTCTGCTTGGCACTCCCGGCCCCACGGATTCGTTCGGCGCGGTCACGTCGTTTGCGGGAGCGCGGCCCGCGGGCGTGCCGGCGACGCTCGCCGCCACTTCGGGCGCGTTCTTTCTCGCCCCCAACGGCACGGGCGGCGTGCAGTTTCTGACCGCGACCCCGAGCCGGGCCGGTGTCACGCATGACTATTATTGGAACAACAATTCCTACCGCGTCATCCAGGCCCAGTCCACTCGCGGCAATTTTTTCGCCAATGGCGAATACGATTTCATCAAGGACCGGATCACCGCCTTCTCCGAAGTGAGCGTATATCAGTCGCGGTCGGTCACGTATCGGGAGCCCGACGGCATCACGCAAAGCACGGACGGTTTCGTCATCGTCCCCGCGAGCAACCCCTTCAACCCGTTCGGCACCCGCTTCTGGTCTCCGACCGGCGCGCCCAACGCCGACGGCACCCCGCGCCTGACCGGCACGCCGGCCGCCGTGTCGATTTCCAACAAACGGTTGACCGACCTCCCGGACCGCACCGCCGTGGTGACCAACTCGGTTTACCGGGGCGTGGTCGGTCTGCGCGGCAAACTCTCCGGTTCGTGGACGTGGGAGGCCGCGTTGCTCTATTCGGCCGCGCGGGTCATCGATCACGAGGCTGGCCCGAGCCGCAAGAGCCGTATCATTGCGGCCATCAACCAGACCGACCCGGCCAGGGCCTTCAATCCGTTCACCCGCACCTTCGCCGTGCAAAGTGGCTCGCTGGTCGTCACCGGTCCCTACCAGAATCCCGCGAGCGTGATCTCAACCTTCAGCTCGGAGTTCATCCGGAATGGGATCACCAAACTCGGCAGCGGCGATCTGCGCGCCTCGGGTGACGTGTTCCCCCTCTGGGGCGGCAACACCATCGGCGGTGCCTTCGGCGGAGAGTTCCGTTACGAGGCCTTCGATGACTTCCGTCCCCCCTTCGCTGGTTTGAATCCGCCCGGCTCCGGTTTGAACCTGGAGTCCAACGATTTTCTCGGCTTCTCCCCCAACTCCGACACCCATGGCAATCGGCACGTCGCCGCCGCCTACGTCGAGGCGATCGTGCCGCTGGTGGGGCGGAAATTCACGCTGCCGCTGGTTCACTCGCTCGAACTCGCGGCTTCGGCGCGCTACGAGAGTTACACGGATTTCGGCGATACCTCGAAGCCGAAGTATGGGGTGAACTGGCGCCCCGCGTCGTGGATGATGGTGCGCGGTTCCTACAACCAGGGCTTCCACGCGCCCAACCTCGCCCAGCTCTTCACCGGCACGCTCATCCGCACCGTGACCGGCAGCACCGACACGTACCGCAGTGCCGTCACGGGCCTGCCAACGGACGGGCCGTCCAACCGGCGCAGCATTGCCTCGGGCAACCGCAGTCTCCAACCGGAGTTGTCCACCGGCAAATCCGTCGGCCTGGTCTTCGAGGTGCCGAAGATCAAGGGCCTCTCCGTCTCGATCGATTACTGGGAGATCAACCAGACGAACGTGATCGCCTCCGGCGGCGGAATTCCCGATGACACCGCGGCGTTGCAGGGCGCGACGCAGGCGGCCCTCGCCTCGGGTTCGGCCATCGGTTCCATCGACCTCGGCTCAGGCACGGCCAGCTACAAAGGCGATCCTTCCGTCGTGCGGCTGCCAGTCACGCAGGCCGACCGCGACTTCTTCGCCGCCTACAACGCCCGCCAGGCGGCCGGCAACCAGCGGGCCGTGGTCGGGGCGATCGACAACATCCGCACGACCTACTTCAACAAAGCCCAGCAGTTCGTGAACGGCTTCGATTTCGACGTAAACTACGTCTTCCCGCGGCTGGCGCTTGGCAACCTTACGTTCAATACGAACTGGACGCTGTTGAACGATTTTCACGCGTACAACGCCCCCGGCGCACCCCGCACCGAATACCGCGACGGCAACAGCGCCAACGTCGGCGGTTCCACCCCGAAGTGGCGGGGCTCGGCCACCCTGACCTGGCGGCGGCAGGCGTGGGGCGCCGGTATCGGCTTTTATTATATCGGGCGCTATACCGATTTGAACGCGACCACCACCCAGGCCATCTACGAATCGCTCGGCTCCCCGGGCTATATCCAGCCAATCTTCAACAACGGCGCCTACTCCTACCGTTATGTCGTCCATGACTCGAAGTCCTCCAATGTTTACCTGAGCTACCGGGTCTCCGCGAAGAACCGTTATCTCAACGACACGAACATCCGTTTCGGCGTGAACAATGTGCTGGATGCCAAACCGCCGCTGTCGGCCGATTCGCGCGGCTATGACGTCGCCGTCTACAATACGATGGCCCGCGGCCGCACGTTCAGTCTGCAGCTCACCAAGAAACTGTAAGACGCGTCTGATTTGGTAGCCGACCTGGAGCGAAGCGACAGGGTGGCCTGACGGCGGTCGAACGAAGGGCCACGCTTTCGCTGCCGCTCAGGCGCGGTTTCGGGAGCGCGATCGCTTGGCCGTTTCTTGCCTCGGAAACCGCTTCCGAAAGTGAACAGCGCCCAGCTATCTTTCTCTTTCCTCTTTCTCTTAATCTTTCTCTTCCGGGAAATCTCCGAGCCCCTGACGAAAGAGAAAGATAAAGAGGAACGAGAAAGATTTGAAATCGTCGCAGCGTGCGATGATCCGGATCGATATTGGCTTACCTGGCCATCGCTGCACGCTCGGGGGCCTCACTCCGCCCGCACCCCGCGCCTCACTCCGCGAGCTTCTGCGCCAGCTTCCAGCCGGCGTAGACCCCGACCAGGCTCCCGATTCCGCTCAGCACGAACGCCCAGCCAAATCCCAAGTCGAGAACGGTGTCGCCAAGCGCCCAGCCCGCGTAGCCGCCGACGGTGGTGCCGACGAAAATGCAGAGTTTGATCACGCGGGCACGATGGTCGGGCCGGCTGGCGGACGCGAGGTGCTAATGCCCGGCCCGCTCCAGCTTCTTCCACGCGCCCCGGGCGGGCTTTCCCGTTTACTCCCCTTGAACCCTCCCAATAACTTCCACTGTGATGAAAAGACACTCTCTTGCGAATCCGCTCAGCAACAACGAACACCTGCTCCGTTGGGTCGAGAAGATGGTCGAGCTCTGCAAGCCGGCGACCGTCCATTGGGTGGACGGTTCGCAGGAAGAGAACGACGCCCTCTGCGCCCAAATGGTGGCCGCGGGCACGTTCATCAAGCTCAACGAAGAGCACTGGCCCGGTTGCTATTACGCCCGCAGCGATGCGAGTGATGTCGCGCGGGTCGAGGACCGCACGTTCATCTGCTCCCTGTCCAAGGACGCTGCGGGTCCGACCAACAACTGGGTCAATCCTTTCGAGATGCGCAAGACGCTGCGCGCGCTGTTCCATGGTTGCATGGCGGGCCGCACGATGTACGTCCTGCCCTTTAGCATGGGGCCCATCGGTTCCCCGATGTCACAGATCGGCGTGGAACTCACCGACTCGCCCTACGTGGTGGTCAACATGCGCATCATGGCGCGGATCGGGCTGCCCGTCTTCACGGAAATCGACAAGGGGGAGAAGCGGGTCGTACCGTGCCTCCACTCCGTCGGGGCCCCGCTCGCCCACGGCCAGCCGGACGTGCCCTGGCCGTGCAACAAGGAGAAGTACATCGTCCATTTTCCGGAAACCCGCGAAATTTGGAGCTATGGCTCGGGCTACGGCGGCAACGCCCTGCTCGGCAAGAAATGCTTCGCGCTGCGCATTGCCTCCAACATGGCGCGCGACGAGGGCTGGATGGCCGAGCACATGCTCATCCTCGGGGTCGAGGATCCGCATGGCGAGAAGACCTATGTGGCGGCGGCGTTTCCGAGCGCCTGCGGCAAGACGAATTTCGCGATGCTGATCCCGCCGGCGCATTTCAAGCGCCAGGGCTGGAAGGTGTGGACCGTCGGCGACGACATCGCGTGGATCAAGCCCGACGCCAACGGGCGCCTGCGGGCCATCAATCCCGAGGCGGGATTCTTCGGCGTCGCGCCGGGGACCTCGATGAAGACCAACCCGAATGCGATGCTCACGCTCGCGAAAAACACGATCTTCACGAATGTCGCGCTCACGCCCGACGGCGGAGTCTGGTGGGAGGGCATGGGCCAGCCGCCGGCCGAATGCCTGGACTGGCAGGGAAAAAAGTGGACGCCGGAAATCGCGGAAGGCAGCGGCGTCAAGGCCGCGCATGCCAACGCCCGGTTCACCGCTCCCGCCTCGCAGTGCCCCACGATCGATCCGGCCTGGGAGGATCCGGAGGGCGTGCCGATCAGCGCGATTATCTTCGGCGGCCGGCGCGCCACCACGATGCCGTTGATTTACCAGGCCTTCAACTGGAGCGCTGGCGTTTACATGGGCGCGACGATGGGCTCGGAGATGACGGCGGCGGCGGCCGGCGTGCTCGGCAAGGTGCGGCGCGACCCGATGGCGATGCTCCCGTTCTGCGGTTACCACATGGGGGATTATTTCCGGCACTGGATCAAGATGCAGCGCAAGCTGTCCGAGACACCCCGCGTCTTCCACGTGAACTGGTTCCGCCGCGACACCGACGGCAAATTCATCTGGCCGGGATTTGGCGAAAACATGCGCATCCTGAAGTGGATCGTCGACCGCGCCCGCGGTCGCGCCCTCGCCAATGAAACGCCCATCGGCTGGGTGCCGCATTACGCGGATATCGACTGGACGGATCTGGATTTCCCGCGCGAGAAGTTTGACCAGCTGCAGGCCTTCAACCGCGACGTCTGGCGTTCCGAAGTCATCAGCCACGAGGAACTCTTCCTCGACCTGCACGATCACCTGCCGAAGGAAATGATCTACGAGCGCGAGCTCCTGATTTGCCGGATGTAATCGGGGCTGGAGTCTTGGCTGGATCAAAGCGGCGCGGTGCCCTCCAACGCCTCAACGTACGGGAGGCGACAACATCTTCGGCTTTCGCGTCGTCATCAATTCACCGGTGGGCGGGCACGTCCTCGTGCGCGCATTTGAATCGGTAGCGACGGGTCCAGAAATGCGGGCACAGGGACGTGCCCGCCCACCCTCGGGGGCTCCGGAACGGCTTGCGCCAACCCTGCCGCTACGGAACATCGGGCGTGGTCCAAACTCACCGTCCCATGATTCGTCAGATGATCCTTGCTGTCGTTGCCGCCAGCGCGCTGGCGGGTTCGATCCGGGCGCAAACCGGGGCCGCTCGCCCCGCGACGACGGTGGAGATTGCCCTGCTCACCGATGCCATGGAAAAGACGGCGGCGGATCTGAACCGGTGGGCCTACACGGAATCGCGCGTGGTGCGGGATGCGAAGGGCCGGGTGAAGACCGACACGGTCGTCCGTTTCGATCCGTCGCTGCCCTATGCCAAGCAGTGGACGCCGCTGCTCATCAACGGCAAGCCGCCCACGCCGGCCGATTTCGACAAGTACCGCCGGCAGGGCGAGCGGGCGCAGCGCCGGGAGGAGCGGGGCGGCAGCGACCGCCGGCCCACGCTCGGGGAGGCGATCGATGTGAGCCGCGCGAGCGTGGCCGCGGAGGATGCGCACCAGCTCGTCTTCGAGATTCCGCTGCGCAAGGATCGCAACGATCGCTTTCCGCCGGAGAAATTCCAGGTGCTCGCCCGATTGCACCGGGAACGGCGCGCCGTGGAGAATGTTTCGGTGCTGTTGCGCGGATCGTTTCGCACCCGGCTCGTCGTCAAGGTGAAGTCGGGCGAGGGCAGTCTCGATTTCGAGGTGGTCGATCCGAAATATCCACCGACCCTCACCGCCATCCGCGGCGACGCGGAGGCCTCGATCCTGTTTTTCAGCATCGGCGGTGAACTCGATCTGAAGCGCACCGAATTCAAGCACGTGCGGCCTTACGACGAACGCTTCGACGTCAAGATCGGGCCGCTCAAGTCGCTCGACTTCTGACGGTGCCGCCGGCCCCGCTCTGGGGGTGAACCGACGGGTGGGCCGTGCGCTCCGCGCGCGGCCACAAGAATGCCCGGCGACCGGCC
>JBIJCX010000164.1:0-17458 GCA_044344465.1 Opitutaceae bacterium | reverse complement strand
GGGTATAATATTCGAGCGACAGGTCGTAGTTGTCCGCCGACCACGGGAGCAAGGCCGTGTTCCGAATCGTCACCGTGCCGCGCACGATATCGGGATTATTGAACTCGTCATCGGTGAGGTCGCGCTCGCTGAACGTGGCATTGGGGATGATGTCGGTGAAGTTCGGCCGCCCGTAAGTCTTCGCATAGGCCAGGCGCGCCTGGAAGTTCTCCTTGATGTTATAGGTGAGATGCAGACTCGGATAATAGCCATCGTACGAACGCTCGTTCGTGAAGGCGCGTTCCTTGCGGGTCAGTTGCAGCTCCTCCATCGAGCCCGCCAGCCCGGCCTCCGGCTTGCGCACGCGAACGCCCGCCGCGTTACGGGTAAACGTCCCGTCCGGGTCGCGGGCGAAAACGGCATTGGCATCGAACAGCGAGCCTTCCCCGATGTCGGTCGTCTTTTCAAACCGCACCCCGGTCAGGATGCTGAGCCGGTTGTTCAGGAGCCGGGCCTCCGCCTGCAGGTAGAGCGCGGACACCGTCTCTTCAATATACTCGGAATTGGTCCGCCGGTAGTTCTCCTCCGCCACGACCTGCGCGGGCGTCTGGGTGAACAGTCTCGGGTTGTTCTGATTCGCGACAAAAGCGCGGTTGACGGAGATCCACGGCACGTTCTTGAAGCCATAGAACGAGTCCTGATTCTTATATACTTGCATCGCGATGGGCTCCGGGGAATCCAAGGTCAGCGGATCGCCATCCGGCCCGTTGTAGGTATACGCACCACTTCCCAGCCGGGTATCGACTCCCAGATTGCTCTGAAAGCCACCCACCTGGAGGGCGAAGGGAAAGGGGAAGAAATTGAACCGGCGCTTGAGGTTCAGATTGGCGGAGCGAAAGATCGACGCGTTATCGTAGGGCGCGGTCGAGGCCGAGTTCAGCCGGTAATTCTTGAGGTCATAGATATCGACCTCCCGATTGCTGTTGTCGTAGACCTTGATGCTGCCCGGCTGATCGGGATTGGCATCGGCAAACGAGACCCGGATCGGGTTAAGATTGGCAGCCGACAGGCCGGAGTAATGTCCCGGGTTCGGCCGCGAACGCGTCGACGTCGAGGTGTTCACCCCCGATTCAATCTTCCAGCGCCCGTCGTCGAACCGATAATTGAGATTGGCGACATTCGTATCGCCCAGGAACGTCTGGGCGCCGCCGGAAAGCGTCACCGCGCCCCGGCCCGTCGCCCCGACCGTGAAATTGTCACCATAGGTCAGCGGCACGCCGCCCGCGATGCTCGGCGTCCCGACGGTGCCCGCACTCGTGGCCCAGCTCTGGGTGCCGATGTAGATGACGTACTTGTTCGTCTGTGCGCCAAAGGAGAGCACGGAATTTGGCGTGACGCGCCAGTCGGCCTTGAAGCTGAAGGCGGTTCGCCGCTGACTGCGTGGTCCGTCCTGCAGCGTATGTTGCTGGAGGTAGGGCTTGGCGAAGGTGGCGCCGGTGGAGGTGCCCGCGGCGTTATGGAGCATCGTGGTCAGGTGCTGCTCGTTGTACTTGTCGCTCTGGAAGCCGGTGAGCGCGATGCCGAAGTTCTTGGTGATGGGTTTGGTATAGTCGAAGTCCCAACCGGGAAGAATTTTCCGCGTGTCGTGATCGCCGTTCGAATGCGGAGTCTTCTTGAACGTCAGGTTCTCGCTGTTGGCCACCAGGTTGACGCCGAAATTGAACTGGGCGCGGCTGCGCTCGAAGGAACTCTTGCTGACCATGTTGACCGATCCGGCAAGGGAATCGGCCGGGGTCGCCGGCGTGGGAACCTTGGTTACTTCCACCCGGGAAATGTTGTTCAGCGAACTCACGTTCATGTTGAAGGAGCGCGAGGCCGCCCCGCCGGCCGCGGACACGACCGAAGCCCCATCCGAGGTGAAGGAAGTCTTGTCGGAGCCGAGGCCCCGGACCGAAATGCCGACAATCTCAACCTCGCTGTACTCCGTGGACAGGCCCGGGATGAATTTCAGGAACTCACCCACGTTGCCGCCCAGGACATCCCCGAACGCATCGGCCGCCAGGACGTTCTTGATGTTCGGCGCAAACCGCTGCTCGTTGATGGCCGTCGCCTTGCCATCGGTCTCGCGGTCAGAGGAGACCACGAAGTTGTCCAGCTTAACGACATCCTGTTTCTCGCCATAGCGGGCCTTGCTCGTGAGATCGACGTTTTGTTCGACGCTCCCGCCGGCCGGGACATTGACGGTGATGACCTGGGGATCCAAGTCGGTATAAAATACCTCGAGCACCACCGGCCCGCTGCGGACATTGGCGAGCCGGTAGGAACCGAACTCGTCCGTGTAGGCGATGACGTCGGAGCCCTTGACCGAAATGCGCGCGTTGTTGAGGTAATTCCCCGTCACGAAATTTTGCACACGGCCGGTGACGGTGCCGGTTGCCTGGGCGCTGGCGGCAGCACCCTCGGACGCGCGGGTGGTCTGGCTGGGAGCGAGGACTAGGGCGAGCGCAAGGCTCAACAGTACGATCGAGTGCTTTCGTTTCATCATTTTCGCGGGGTTCTCAGAACCGCAGGGTTCTTGGTTAGGTGGTGTGGTCAGACTGACACGCTGGACGCGTCTCGTTGCGATAGACCATCCCGAAGGCGCAGCAAGTTTTTTTGCGGTGCAGCGGCAGGCCAGGGCGCACTCCCGTTTCTTGCCGCCGCTTTCAGTGGTGGGCGGACACGTCCTCGTGCCCGCATTCAAAACGCGATCGAGCGGGCCAGACATGCGGGCACAGGGACGTGCCCGCCCACCCAAGGATATTCCACGCCCGGCAAAGTTGGCCGCTCAGCGGACCGCGCCGGATCCCGAGCGTGCAAACACCTCGCGCAGGGTCTTCAGCGCCGCCTCGACGAGCAGCGTGCCGCACTCATCCGTGCCCGCACCGGCCACGCCCGCCTCGTAGCCACCGCGCGCTTTTTCGCCGGGCATCCCGACGTAGTGCACGCCGTTGCCGTTCGAGTACCCCATGACGATGGTCTGCGGGAACGGGGAGCCCGCGCGAATCGCGAGGCCGAGCTCGGTCATCGTTTCACCGGGCAACGCCACGAACGCCAGCGGCCCGCACGCGATCACCTGGACTTCCGCCGCCACCGTGTCGGCCCCGACGCGCTTCTTCGCCTCGGGCATCAGCGGCAGTTCCAGTGTCGTGCGCCCCGAGTGGAGCGGCCCGGCCACGAGCTTGGCGCTGTAACGGGCGGCGACCTGCGCCCTCGACGCGATGCCATCCGCCATCTCCGCCACGGCGGCCGCGCCCCGGCGCCAGGGATTGATGTCTCCGGCACAGCCCTGCAGAAAAAGCGCCTCGCCCCCGAGCGCAGCGGCAATCTTGTTCGCCGTTGGGGCCGGCCAGTCGCCCGAGAGACCGGGATTCGATGGGTAGATCGACACGGCATGCCCGGTGAGTTGAAAAAGCGAGGCGACCACTTTGTCGCCTGCATCACGAAACGTGATGAGCGCCAGCGTGCGGTCGAGCGCCCCGAAAGTCGCCCCCGCCACCGCGATCTCGTAGTTTCGATCCGGCCCCTCCCGATCGATCGTCGGCCGGGATTTCGGATCGCTCAGGCCCCAACCGGGCGCGCGCGGGCGGCGGTTGTGTACAAACTCGTTCGCGGTCACGCGTCCGATCGCCACCGTCACGGGCCGGGCCGCCGCCGCCGCATCCTGCGCCGCCTGGGTCGTCGCGGCGATGAGGCGCGCCATCCAGCGCTGAAAGGGCGGGTGGTCGTTTTGCGCCGGCATGAAGCGGAGCGCCCACCAGGTGTCGCGCTCCTTGCCCCGGTAGCCACCGCTATACACGGGCGCCCACGGGGCGGAGTGATTGTGACTCGCGTTGATCATGATGTTCTCGCCGGGGATGCGCAGCGCGGCGCCAACCGCCTTGCGCACCTCGTCCCGCGCGGACTCGCCCACGTCGGTCAGGTCCCAGCGGACCAGGACCATCTTCGTGCGGCCGTCGTCGAGCACGAGCGCATGCACGCTGATGGGATCGACGACCACCCCGTAGGGTTTGCCGGTGACCCAGTTGCGGACGGCGGTTTCGGGCGTGATGTCCTGGTGCGCAGCACCGGCCCGGAGCGTGAACGCGGATTCGGCGCGGCCGATGGCAGCCACAATCAGGAGCAGGGCAAGCGAGAGGATGGGGCGCATGAGGAGTGCGTAATTTGGAAACCGCCTGCCGTGAAGCCGAATCGCCATTTCGGTATCAGAGTCCCGCGAGATGGATCCTGTTCACGGCTGATGCGCGAGCCAGGTTGTCGGACCCTGCAAGAGACAAACTCAGTTGGGGCTGAATGACACGGTTGGCAGTAGGGTAGTCCCCATCCATCGACCAATGCATGGCGCACGCGGAGCCGCGGAGAGCGCGGGGAGGGCAGAATTGCTCCGCGCTCTCCGCGACTCCGCGTGACCCACTGCCTTAATCCCTGAATCTGCCTCGCAAAAGATGTCCGCCCAATACTCCCGAATGGAAACGCCAGACGGCCAGGACCATTCGTGCGATGCAGGCGGGCAAGCGCGTCTCGGCGGAAGAGTTGGAAGCGCGCATCGCTCGTGGCTGAAATCGCCCAGTGTCGTCCGAGCTTAGAGCGATTACCGGCTGGTTGACACCAGCGGTCGCACGATCGAACACCTCCTCGTCGACGGAGTCGTATTTTCCTATTGGATCGATCATCCACCGAGGCTGGTAATGATCGCCAAAATTGAAGACGCAGAATAAATCGGCGAAAGTCAGTCCGCTGGTCGCTACTCTTTTGGGGACACGTAAGCGCGAACAGATGAGGGTGCACCCAGATCGAGGGCTTTTGCCACCCAACGTTGCGGGGCGCACCCGCTGAACCATGAAAACAAACCGCCGCGATTTCCTCACCCGCTCCACCCTCGCCTCCGCTGGCATCCTGCTCGGCGCCCGCCCGGTTCGCGGCGCAGCCAACCCGGCGGCCGCGCGGGGCGAAAAGCCGCCGCGACCGCGGGAACTCGCCGCCGACCTCGTGATCATCGGGGGCGGACTCGGGGGTTGCGCCGCGGCCCTCGCGGCTGCGCGCAACGGCCTGCGCGTCATCCTCACCGAGGAGACCGACTGGATTGGCGGCCAGCTCACGTCCCAGGCCGTGCCACCGGATGAAAACGCCTGGATCGAAACCGTCGGCGGCACGCGGAGCTACCAGGAGTTGCGCCGGAAAATCCGCGAGTACTACGCGCGCAATTTTCCGCTGACCCCGGAGGCGCGGGCGAATCCGCGGCTCAATCCCGGCAACGGCGGCGTGTCCAAGCTCTGCCACGAACCGCGCGTCGCGCTGGCCGTGCTGCACGAAATGCTGGCGCCCTTCGTCGCCGGCCAGCGCGTGCAACTGCTGCCGCGGCACCAGGCCACCTTCGCCTGGACCACGGGCGATCGCGTTGACGCCGTGCGCGTGCGCAATCTGGATACGGGCCATGATCTGATCCTGCGCGGCCCGTTTTTTACCGATGCCACCGAGATGGGCGACCTCCTGCCGCTGACCCGCACCGAATACGTCACCGGCGCCGAGGCGCAGCGGGACACCGGCGAACCCCACGCCCGGCCGGAGGCGCAGCCGCAAAACATGCAGTCGTTCACCTGCTGCTTCGCGATGGATTACCTCGAGGGCGAGGACCACGTGATCGATCCGCCGCGCGAATACGCGTTCTGGCGCGACCATGTGCCGCCGCTGACGCCCCCGTGGTCGGGCCAACTCCTGAGCCTGTTTTACTCGCAGCCGAAGACGCTCAAGCCCTTCAACATGGGCTTCAACCCCGCGAAGGCGACCGGGCTGTTTCACTATCGCCGCATCATCGACCGGAAAAACTTCGCGCCGGGCACCTATGCGGGCGACGTCACGCTGGTGAACTGGCCGCAGAACGATTACATGCTCGGCAGCCTCATCGACGTCCCGCCGGACGAGGCGGCCCGGCACCTCGAGCGCGCCAAGCAGCTGAGCCTTTCGCTGCTCTACTGGCTGCAAACCGCGGCGCCCCGCCCCGACGGCGGCACCGGCTGGAAGGGGCTGCGGCTGCGCCCCGACATTGTCGGCACGGAGGACGGGTTGGCGAAGTATCCGTACATCCGCGAAAGCCGGCGCATCAAGGCGGAGTTCACGGTCACCGAGCGGCACGTCGGCCGCGATGCCCGGCAGTCGGCGACGGGTGGTCCGCCCGGTGAACTTGTCGCGGAGGCTTTCGGGGATTCCGTCGGCCTCGGCTACTATTCGATCGACCTGCATCCCAGCACGGGCGGCGACAACTACATCGATATCGGCGCTCTGCCGTTTCAGATTCCGCTGGGCGCATTGCTGCCGCAGCGCATGGAAAATCTTTTCCCGGCCAACAAGAATATCGGCACGACCCACATCACGAACGGCTGCTACCGGCTGCATCCGGTCGAGTGGAACATCGGCGAAGCCGTGGGCGCCCTCGCCGCGTATTGTGTCACCGAAAAACGGATGCCCCGAGAGGTGAGGAAAACCGCCGCACTGCTGCGCGCGTTTCAAGACCGCCTCACCGCCGAGGGCGTGCCGCTGGCGTGGCCCAAGAAAACCGCGTCGGGCTGAAGGGAAATTCCCTGACTTCCCAATTGTGCGGATATCCGCACAATTGGCCCTTGGTCACCCGTCCGGTGTCGTTCGTCCCCTCCCCCGCCATGCCGTCTCTTCCCGTCCGGTCCCGCGTTCGCACCCCCATCATTTCCCCGCTTCGATTCGCGTTGCGCTGGCCCCCCGTGGCCGCGGGATTCTTCTTCGGCGTCACCGTCGCGCTGGCCGCCGCTCCGGCCGCCCCACCCGCTCCGGTTTTCTTTCAATGGGAACGCGGCCTCGCCCTGCGCATCCCGGAAGAAAAAACCGCGGACATGTACCTCTGGTTCTACGAGTGGAACATGTTCGAGGCGATGCAGGCGGGACCGCACACGCATGGCACATACCAGCTGAATCGAAAACTCAATGCGGCCGGCTCCGAAGCGGCCATCGAGTCCCCCGCGGTCGCGCTCACGGTCCGCGCCGTCCCCGGCGGGGCGGAGCTTTCCGTGCGGATCACCAACCGGACGGATTACGTGTGGCCGGAAATCGCCGGAATCATTCCCTGTTGGAATCCCGGCCAGGTGGCGGGCACGAATCCTTCGAGCCCGCTGCCCCTGAACACCAATTTTTCCGATCCCGGACGCAACAAGACGTTCTTCCTCTCGGCCGCCGGGCTGACGCCGCTCGACTCGCGCGCCATCCATTTCAATTCGCATTACCGCGCGGCTGTTGATCGCGTTGCCCTGAACGGCACGTTTCCTTTTTCCTCCAAGTGGCCGACGTCCGACGTGAATGCCACCGCCGGACTGCTCGTCCGCGAATCGGAGGACGGCCGCTGGGTGACGGGCGTGGGCTGGGAGGACACCCTCTCCGTGCAAGGACATAATCCGTGGAGTTGCATGCATGCGTGCATTCGGGCCGGGGCATTGAAGCCGGGCGAATCGAGGACGATCCGCGGCCGCCTGTACCTCTTTCAGGGCAAAAAAGAGGACGTCGTGGCGCAGTTCACCGAGGATTTCCCCGCCGCGCGCCGGGCCGGCAAGGCCCGGTAATGCGGACCGTGGCGGAGCCGCAACCAAACCACCAAGCCATTGGCCACAAAGAGGCACAAAAATCCGAGGGCGATTGAGGCTCGCAAGGCGCCTATAGGCGCGCGGCCAGCCTTCATCTGCCGGATGGATCCTTTTCGTGCCTTTTTGTGGCAATCGAAATCGTCGCAAACGGTACGGTCCGGATCGATATTAGCCCAACCCGGCGACCGCAACCGGAGGAGCGATTGTCGTAGCCGCGCTTGAGCCGAAGGCGAAAGCGTGGCTGAGCGTGAGTCCACGTTGTCGCTCCACTCCAACGCGGCTACGCGGCCCAAAATCATCGCGAAGCGGAGCGAAGGCGATCGATATTAACTCGGAGATATATCGGGACACCCACCCTCATCCGTACAGTAAAAACGGCGCGCGCTCGCGGGCGAAGTCCGCCAGGCCCGGCTCCCAGCAGGCCGTAATTCTTTCCCACGGCTCGCCGCGCGCCATTGCCTCGCGCACGGTCGACGTGCCCATGACCTTGTCGAAGTAGTCGGCGTGCAGTTCGAGTTTTGCGCCGGAAATTTTCTTCACGACCTGCAGGAGCGCGAGGGTCGTCGCGACCGGTCGGAACACCGCCCGATCGCGGACGTGGAGCTGACAGCCGCCGCAGAGTTCACCAGCGAATTTTGAAAATGTCGGCGTGAACCACGCCTCGCGAAAAACCGCGCCCGGCAGCTTCAGCGCATTCAGTGCCTGCGCCAGCACGTAGCCGTCGATCCACGGCGCGCCAAAGAGCTCGAAGGGCCGCGTCGTGCCGCGCCCTTCCGAAAGGTTCGTGCCTTCGAGCAGCACCTGGCCGGGATAAACCGTCGCGGTGTCGAGGGTCGGCATGTTCGGCGACGGCAGCACCCACGGCAGCGCGGTCTCGTCGAACCACGCCTCGCGCCGCCAGCCGGCCATCGGCACGACAGTCAGCTGGGCCGGGCGCGACGTCGCGCCATAGAAGGATTTCTCGTTGAACAACCGCGCCAGTTCGCCGGCCGTCATCCCGTGGCGCAACGGGACCGGGTACAGCCCGATGAACGAGCTGTGCCGCGGATACTCGAGGATCGGTCCTTCCATCGCGACGCCGTTGATCGGATTCGGACGATCCAGCACGATGAACGGGATGCCCGCCTCTGCCGCCGCCTGCATGGCATAGGCCATCGTCGCGATGTAGGTGTACACGCGCGTGCCGATGTCCTGCAGGTCAAACACCAACACGTCCACCGCCTGCAGCTGGCCGCGCTCGACGGTCTTGCCGGTGGCCTGCGTGTCGAACGCGCGCATGTAAGCGTCGATGTTCGTGAGCAGGTCGGGCGGCGGCTTTTGCGCTTGGCCGTAGAGGCTGAAGACCGGCAGCTGGAACTGCTCGTCCTGATAGAACGCCACGTATTCGCCCGCCTGCGCGTTGCCGCGCACGCCGTGCTCGGGCCCGTAAAGCGCCACGAGGTTGATGTCCGGGTGCGCGCGAAAACGCTCCACGATGCTGCCGAGCGTGCCGTCGACCCCGGTGGGATTCGTGATCAGCCCGACGCGGCGCCCGCGGACGAGGGCGAGGTGTTTTTCAAAAAAGACGTCAACGCCGTGTTTCATGGGATTCACTCTTTTGGCCCACGGAACACACGGAAGACACGGAAAAATTCGAGTTTCTGCACCTTCCGTGTGTTCCGTGGGCAAGAATCTCTCCGTTTCCTCGGATCGCCTTTCGCCTCGCTGACGATGGTGCGCGCATGCGCACAACTTTTCCGCGCGCAGGCTCGGAAAAGCTCCGCGACAAAGCCCTTCCCCGCCCCGCAAAAATCCGTATTCTCGACCCAAAGGGAATTTCATCATGCACCAATCCAAACTCGCGCGAATCATATTGGCCCTCACTGTCACCGCACTGGCCGGCGGCGCACTTCCGGCCCGGGCCGAGACGCCGGCGGAACGCGACGCCCGCATGGCCTGGTGGCGCGAAGCGCGCTTCGGCATGTTCGTCCACTGGGGCCTCTACTCCGGCCTCGCCGGCACCTGGGAAGGCAAGCCCGTCGGCCTCAAGGGCGGGATGGAATGGATCCAGCAACGCGTGAAAGCGGACACCGATCCCTACGCGAAGGTCGCGTTGCCCTTGTTCAAGCCGACGAAAAACTTTGCCCGCGAATGGGCCACCCTCGCGAAAGCCGCGGGCTGTCGCTATCTGGTGTTCACCAGCAAACACCACGAGGGCTTCGCGCTCCACGACTCGAAGGTGGGCGACTACAACGCCGGCGCCCGGTTGCACCGCGACCTCGTGCAGGAGATCGTCGCCGCCGCGCGCGAGCAGGGCCTGAAGGTCGGCTTCTACCATTCCGTCATCGACTGGCACCACGACCAATACGCCTACGCCAGGTCGAAACAGCTGCCGCATCCGCTCAAGGGCCAGCCCTACCCCAACGGCGAACGCGACCACGCCAAATACGTGAACTACCTTCACCAACAGGTCACGGAACTGGTCTCCAACTACGGCAAGGTCGACATCCTGTGGTGGGACTACAGCGCGCAGGACTTCCAGGGCGACGAGGCCTGGCGGGCCTTCGATCTCATGAAAACCGTGCGCGCGCGTCAGCCGACGATAATCATGAACAACCGGCTTTTCCGCAGTCCCGAGGCGGGCTGGGCCGGCATGGGCACGACGGGATATCTGCCCCAGCTCGATCCGCAATACGGCGACTTCATCACGCCGGAGCAGCACATCCCGGCCACCGGGATGCCGGGCGTCGATTGGGAGACGTGCATGACCCTGAACACGACGTGGGGTTTCAGTGAACACGATCACGCGTGGAAGAGCGACGAGACACTCATCCGCAACCTTGTCGACATCGCCAGCAAGGGCGGCAACTACCTCCTCAACATCGGTCCGAAAGGCGACGGCAGCGTGCCGGCTGAGAGTGTGAAATCGCTCCAGGCGATCGGCATGTGGATGCGCACGAACAGCGAGGCCATCTACGGCACCAAGGCCAGCCCGTTCGAGAAACCGGCCTGGGGGCGCTGCACGCAAAAGTCCCTGGCCGGCGGCAACACCCGGCTCTACCTGCACGTCTTCGACTGGCCGGCCGACGGCCAGCTCGTCGTGCCCCTCACCGCCAAACCGATCGCGGCCAAACTGCTCGGCGGCGGCGCGAAGCTCAAAGTCACGGCCGCCACCGGCACATTGACGATCGCCCTGCCCGCCCAAGCCCCGGACCCGATCGCGAGCGTGATCGTGCTCGATGTCGCCGGCTCGCCGGGGCGGTGACGGTTGATTCAAACGTTTGTCATTCTGACCCGGAGCGGGAGCGGAGGGGAAGAATCCAGCAGAATCCCCGCATGCGGCCGTCGTGTTGGATCCTTCGCTGCGCTCAGGATGACCGGCAAAAGTGAGTTCATATAGGGTACCACCCAACGGCTCGGCGTTGGTTTTTGGTCTCAATATGACCGGCCTTGTTAGCCGGCCCTTCAGAGCTTCACCATCTGCCCGCTCTGCACGCTCCGCTCCTCGGCGTCGCAGATTTCAACCGCGCTGAGGCCGTCCGCAATCGTGACGGTGCTCGGTCGCGTGCCCTGCTGGATGCTCTCCACCAGGTGGCTCAACTCGCCGATGTAGCCGTCGCCCTCGCGGCTCTGCACCACCTGCACCGGCTTGCCGTCCTCGTAGAGCCGCAGCGCCTCCGCGCCGCGGCTGAGGTCGAAGTCGGCGGTCGCGCGCTCGAAATTCACGGTGTAGGCCATGTTGAACGGGAACCCCTCGGTCATCAGCCAGCTGCCTTCGGCTGAGACGATCGCCCCGCTCGCGACCTGATAATCGGTCACCACGTGGTCGATCGCGCCGCTGAACCGCGTGCGCCCGCGGCTAAACACCGCGCTTGGCCGGCCGAAGCAGAACTGGACGAAATCGGTGTCGTGGATGTGCAGATCGAGCAGCGCGCCACCCGACTCGCCGCCCGAGAAATAATTCGCGCGACTCCAGCCCGGCGGCGGCGACACGCGGCGAAACCGGGCGGCCAGGACCTTGCCGTGGGTCTCGTTGACGATCGCGGGCCGCAGCCAATCCCAACCCGGCCAGAACCGCATGCACATGGCGGGCATGAAAACGCCCCGGGCGGTCGCGGCGGCCTCCACGATTTCGCGGCAGCGGGCCGGCGTCCGCGCCATCGGCTTCTCGCAGATCACGTGCTTGCCTGCGCGCAGGGCCGCGATCGACAGCTTCACGTGGTCGGGCGTCGGCACGCAGATGTCCACGAGATCCACCGCGGGATCCGCGATCAGTTCCTCCCAGTCGCGATAGAATTTAGTTTCCGGTTCGAGCCGGAAGGCGTCGCCGCCGGCAATATTGCCGCTGGCGCTGGCAATGACGCCGTCGACCGGCTGCTTGAAGGCATCGGCAATCGCGACCAGCTTCGCGCCCGGAACCTGCCGATACGCCTTGATGTGGACGAGGCCCATGAAGCCGAGCCCGATGACGCCGACGTTGACGGTTTTCATAAGGACTCAGATTCCGGTCTTGAGGATAAAGTCGCGGGCGGCGCGGATGTCGGCGAGGCGTTGCTCGCCCGCCTCGCGCTCGATGCTCAGATCGCCCTGGTAACCCGTGCGCACGAGGGTTTCGAAAAACCCCCGCCAATCCACCTGCCCCGTGCCCACCGGAACTTCCTGCCCCCAGGTGCCGGGCACCGCGGTCGCCACGGCATCCTTGAGGTGCACCTGCTTCAGCCACGGGCGCAGCACGCGCAGGGCGGCGATGGGATCGCCCTTCGCATAGAGAATCATGTTGGCCGGATCGAAGTTCACGCCGACATTCGGCTGGCCGAGCTGCTGCAGAAACGCGGCGAGCGTCTCCGCGCTTTCCTGGCCGGTCTCGAAGCCGAGGTCCATGCCGTGGCGCGCGAACAAACCGGCAATCTGCGTGATGCGCTGGTGCAGCCGCGCGTAGCGGGGATCGCTCGTCTCGTGCGGCAGGAAACCCGCGTGAAACGTGACCAGCTTGAGCCCCAGGCGGGCGGCGATCTCGGCGACGCCCTGGATGTTCTTCCAGTTCTGCTCCCAGGTCGCGTCGGGCAGGACGCCCCCGGTGACCTTGATGGATTCGAGCGACGAGTAGTCCTCGCCGACGGTGCCGAACATGCCGGAAACAATCCGGATGCCGCGGGCGGTGAAAATTTCGGCGGTCCGACCCCAGACGGCGGGCGCGTCGCGGAGCGGGTCGAGCGCGAGCTGCACGCGCGGGATTTCGAGCTCGAGCAACTGCCGGGCCAGCGTATCGGGAGAATCGGGACGCAGGGACCAGCTGCACACGGCGAGCCGGCCGGAGAAATTGGCGGTGATCATGGTGCCCAACGACTACGCGGTGGAAGCGGCCCGGGCAAGCTTCGGGCGCGAGGGGGGAGAATCTCAGTCTCCTGCAACTGCCGTCCGTGGTGGGCGGGCACGTCCCTGTGCCCGCATTCGAAACGCGATCGATTGGGCCACACGTGCGGGCACAGGGACGTGCCCGCCCACCCAAGGAGATTCCTGGCGCGACTGGAACTGGCAGCCATCCGCGGCTTCAGCGGGGTTGTTCCGCCCCGCGATTTCGCGTCGCCTTTTCCCGGCACCGCAGCATTCACAGGACGCATGGGATTTTTCGATCGCTTCAACTCGAAACCGCCGGCCCGGCCGCCGGCACCGGCGCAGACATCGCTCCCGGCGGAACCCGCCGCGCCGGCCGCGGGTCCCGCCGCCGGGGTCAAGCTCCGGCTCGCCGCCGCCCGCGAAAAGCTCGCGGCCAGGGATCTGCCGGCCGCGCTTGCGATGTACGAGGAGCTCCTCGCCGTCGCCGGCGACCGTGCCGACGTGCTGGTCGCGATCTCCGGCGATCTGGGTTCGCACGGGCACGTCGCGGAAATCATCGAGCTGATTGCGCCGCGTTACGACGCCGACCGGCACGGACCCGCGACCGGCCTGAACCTGCTCCAGGCGTATCTCGCAGTGCGCAACGCCGACGCCGCGCAGCACGTGCTCGACATCCTTTTCGCCCTCAACCGCCCCGAGCTCGAGGATCGGCTGCACGGTTTCTCCAATGCCATCGCCGAGATCCTCGCGTCGCCGCACCAGGTGGCGCCGGATGCGGCGGGGGGCGCGCCGGCGGAGGGGCCCAAGATCGGCCTCATCACGGTGAGCAAGCCGATCTGGTTCTACGGCCTCGAGTCCCTGGCCGCCCAGTTGCTGCCCCCGAAGGAGGGCCGGCAGCGGCGCATCGCGTTTGCCCAGCTCGCCCTGCCGGCATATCAGGAAATTGGTGACGCGATGAAGCAGCCCGAGCAGGAACTCGGCCGGCTGTCGCGCGCGATTCCGTTGTGGTTCGCCGAGACGTTTTATTTTTCGCCGTCCTATGAGCCGGTGGCGGCGGTCGGGCTGATGACGCCCCCGGAGGGCACCGCCCACTACGTGCTGTTTGGGGCCGAGTGGACGACGGAAAACCTCCGCCAGCTGGTCGACACGAGCGGCGAGGGGCTTGACTATATCGTCACCGGTGCGCTGCGGGCCGCGGCCGGCGATTACGAACTGCTGCTCCGCGTGTGGGAGGTGAAGACGTTCCGCGAGCGCAAGACGTTCACGGCCCGCTGGACGCCCGCGACCGTTGACAGCGCCCTGGCGCAACTGCACGGCCAGGTGCGCACCTATCTCGAATGGTCGCCCGCCAGCGCGGCCTTCGCCTACACGGTCCCGGCGCAGCCCCGGGCGTGGCTCGAGACGCTCGGCGCCTCGCTTGGGCTCTTCCTGGTTGAAAAATCGCTGCTGCCGGCGGATCAACTCGCGCCGGTCGCCGACGATCTTGCGCACGCGGCGAAAAACGCCGCGGCCGGAGAGGCGGCGTCCTTGGCGTTTCTCACCCTGCGCGCGCGCGCGGCCAGGCTCGGCCTCGCCGCGGCGCCGCCGGACGTCACCTTCGCGCGCTCGCCGCTCGTGACGGCCGCCCGGGGAGCACTGGGCCTGTAGGCTCGGCCGTTGGCCGGGCTCAGGATCTTGCCCGGTCAACGGCCGGGCCTACAACTAGCCCAAATCGTCCTTCCCTTCCCGCATGCATCCATCGACCTCCGACCTGCGCATCCGCGCGCAAAAGCCGCTCATCGCACCCGCGGTGCTCGAGGACGAATTGCCCGTGCCCGACGCCGGCGCGGAAATGGTGGCCCGCACCCGGCGCGAGGTGGCTGCCATCGTCACCGGCGCCGACGATCGCCTGCTGGTCGTGGTCGGCCCGTGCTCGATCCACGATCCGGCGGCGGCGATTGAGTACGCGGGACGGTTGCGCGAAGCGGCGGCGCGGCATGCCGGCACCCTGCTGCTCGTGATGCGGGTGTATTTCGAAAAGCCGCGCACCATCGTGGGCTGGAAGGGCCTGATCAACGATCCGTTTCTCGATGCCAGTTTTCAAATCAACTCCGGCCTGCGGATGGCGCGGAAGCTGATGCTGGACGTGGTCAACCGCGGGGTTCCGGTGGCGACCGAGTTCCTGGATACAACGCTCGGGCAATACTACGCCGGGCTCGTTTCCTGGGGCGCGATTGGGGCGCGCACGGTCGAGAGCCAGGTGCATCGCGAGCTCGCGTCGGGGCTGTCGATGCCGGTCGGCTTCAAGAACCGCACGGATGGCGACATGCAGGTGGCGGTCGAAGCCATCCTGGCCGCGCGGCATCCGCACTGGTTTCCCTCGCTCACCCACGAAGGGGCGCCGGCCATCATGGGCACCGCGGGCAATGAACACGCGCATCTCGTCTTGCGCGGGGGATCGCGGGGCCCGAACTATTCCGCCGAGCAGGTGCAGATCGCCGTCCGGCTCCTGCACCACCATGGTCTGCCACCGTTCCTGATGGTCGATTGCAGCCACGCCAACAGCGGCAAGGATCCCATGCAACAGCCCGCGGTGGCGGAGAACCTTGCCGGGCAGCTTGCCGCCGGCGAACGCGCCATCGCCGCCGTGATGCTGGAGAGCAACCTAGTCGGCGGCACGCAGGATTACCGCCAGCGGCCGCTCGTGCCCGGCCAGAGCATCACCGACGCCTGCCTCGCGTGGGAACAAACCCTGCCGGTGCTGGCGACGCTGGCCGCGGCGGTGGAACGTCGGCGGAAAAGTAATGCCAACAACCGTTGAGCCTTGGACCTTGCACTGAGATCGATCCGCATCGAGCACGTCTGCGACGATTTTCAAATCGCAGAATACTCGACCGCGGATTGCGCCGATAACGCGGATAAAGGCAGGAGAATCTCCGACTATCCGCGCCATCCGCGCCATCTGCGGTCAAATGCCTTGGCTGGTCTTTCGGTCGCGGTCTCGGATCGCGGCAGGATCGATCTTGGGTGGTCGACGTACACGCCCCTCCACCATCAGGTAAATTTATGAAATCGGGTACCGTCACCGTCGCTGCGCCCCTTCCCGCCGCCGCGCAGGCGATCGCCATCATTGGCCGGCTGCGTGCGCTGAGAAACGAACGGAATATCGCGGGCATGCGGCGCTTTGGGATCGTCTCGCGGCACGAGCAACTGGGCGTCTCGGTCGCCACGCTGCGGGAGATCGGCCGGCCGCACCGCCGGGATCACGCCCTGGCGCTCGCGCTCTGGGCCAGCGACGTGCTGGAGGCCAAGGTCCTCGCCGCGATCATCGACGACCCCTCGCAGGTGACGCCCGGCCAGATGGAGCGGTGGGTCCGCGATTGCGACAACTGGGCGCTGACAGATGCGTTGGGCTGCGGGTTGTTCGACCGCACGCCGTTCGCCGGGCAAAAGGCGCTGGCCTGGAGCGCGCGCCAGGCGGAGTTTGTGAAACGCGCCGGGTTCGCGCTGATGGCGGGCATGGCGGTGCACCGCAAGGAGCTGCCCGACGAATTCTTTTTGCGGTTCCTTCCGGTGATTGCGCGCGAGGCGACGGACGAGCGCAATTTCGTGCGCAAGGCCGTGAACTGGGCGTTGCGCCAGATCGGCAAGCGGAACCCGAAGCTGCGCCGGGCAGCCATCGCCACCGCGCGGCGGATCCGGCAATTGGACAGCCGCCCGGCACGGTGGATCGCCACCGATGCGCTGCGGGAGCTCACCACGGCAAAGCCACGACCAGATCTCCCGGTTGGAGATTTGCGCGGACCATCGGGCGCGAAGCGGCCGCAACCAAACCACCCCAAACCGAGGGGCCGCAAGAAGGCCAAGAAAACCGGGGACCGCAGGCAGCGTCCGAGGCGCCCATAGGCGCGCGGCAGGTCTTCGTCTGGCAGAAAGAACCACTTAGCCCGCCTCGCTTGACCCCCTCAGGCCGGGTGGGTTACAGTCCATGTGTGACAGAAGCCCTCTCCATCCGATTGCCGAAGTCGCTCGCGCGCGAATTTCGCGCCAAGACGCGCGCCGCCAAGACGAATCCCACCGAGGTCCTGCGTCAGGCGGCCGCCAATTTTGTCCGCGATGACCAGACGGCGCGCGATGCCATCGTGGAACATATTCGCGCCCGAGCCGGGACTTGGAATGGGGATATCTCGGGAGCGGAGTTATTGCGGAAGACGCGGCCGTGATTCTCGTGGATACCTCGGACGATCCCGTGCTGCCCGATTCTTTCATTCGCGCGCAGGCCGCGGTGCGCAACCTTCGTCACCTGACCAATGACCGCAAGCGACGATGCGCAAAGGCATGGCCTTCTCCCGAATGTTTCAGCTGGCTACGGTCGCGGGTTAAGCCGAACGGGCTAATTCGCATTTAACCCGAACTTTCGGCTGAACAGTTTTTTCTTCGAGCGGTTCTCCATCTCGACGAGTTCGTCAGACCCGGCGGACGACGAGGCCACTTCAAGCACCGTGACTTGGTAAGCCGAGTCCACGGACAGCGCTCGGCTG
>JBIJCX010000493.1:0-5294 GCA_044344465.1 Opitutaceae bacterium | reverse complement strand
GGTCGGGGTTTATCCCCGACACCAGCATGTCGGGCGTAAAGCCCGACCTACAGGAAACGGCATCGCGCACCCAAAGTTCATTGGCACGTTCCACGCCAGCCGTGAAACGGCTTGTTGAAGGTCTCAGAATGACAGCGCTTTTTCGACCCACTATCGCATTGGGATTCGTCCCCCACCACTCTTGACCTGCCCGGCCCGGCGTGCCGATCTCGACCCCGCCGTCTCTGCGCGTCACTCACGCGCACTGGTCCCGTTCATCAAGTGCCTAGCTCCATCGACTCCATGCCCAAATCCCTCCGTCTTCCGCGTCTCGCTTTCGCCGCCGCCCTCATGATTGGGTCTGCCTGGTCTGCGTCCGCCCAAAGCACGGCTTCGCCAGGCGCAGCGAAAATCAAGGTCCTCATCATCGACGGACAGAACAACCACGCCTGGGCCATAACAACCCCGTTGTTGAGACGCATCCTCGAGGACTCCGGACGCTTCACCGTCGCGGTCACGACCAGCCCCGCGGCCAAGCCGGTGGCGCCCAAGCTGGCGAAGGACGCGACGCCGGCGCAGAAGGCGGCGCGCGCGGAGCAGATGAAGGCTTTGGCCGCCGGCGAGGCGGAGCACAAGGCGCAAGCGTCGAAGCTATGGGCGCAATGGCGGCCGAAATTCTCCGACTACGCCGTGGTGATCTCCAACTACAACGGCGAAAGCTGGCCCGCCGAGGTGCGCGCGGCGTTTGTCGACTACGTGAAACGCGGCGGGGGCTTTGTCTCGTATCATGCGGCGAACAATGCGTTCCCGGACTGGCCGGAGTACAATGAGATGATCGGCATCGGTGGCTGGGGCGGGCGCAACGAGAAATCCGGTCCGTACCTGCGCCTGCGCGCCGCCGGCTGGATCAAGGATCCCACGGCCGGTCCGGGCGGCGGGCACGGCCCGCAGCACGAATTCGTCGTCGAGGCGCGCGAGCCGGATCATCCCATCTGGCGCGGGCTGCCGGCACGCTGGATGCACGCCAAGGACGAGCTCTACCACGGCCTGCGCGGTCCCGCGAACCGGGTGAGCGTCATCGCCTCCGCCCTTTCCGATCGCACCAAGGAGCACGAGCCGATGCTCATGGCGATCCCGTACGGCCAGGGCCGCGTTTTCCACACCACGCTCGGTCACGCGGTCGAAGCGATCAACGGCCTGGGCTTCCAAAGCACATTTCTGCGCGGCACCGAATGGGCCGCGACCGGCCGGGTGACGATTGCGGCGCCCAATACCGGCGCATTGTCCGCGACCCAAGCCGCGTTGCGCGAAGTGGCCGCGCCTTAAGGCGGGATCGCCCGCGGCCCGCGTATTATTTCTTCCCCGTGCGCTGCTGGGCGTCGAAGAATTTCCGCGCCTCGGCCACCATCGTGTTCGGGTTGGCCTGGAACGCCTTGCTGTCGGTCTCGATCGCCATCACGCCCGACCAGCGGGACTTCCTGACCTCGGCAAATAGAGCCGCGTAGTTGGTCTGACCGCGGCCGATTTCGGTGTCGATGGCCACTGTCTTGCCGTCGGCGGTCGTCTCGATTTTCTTGTCCTTGAAGTGCATGTCGTAGACGCGGTCGCCGTACTCGCGAAACACCTTTGCCGCTTCGAAACCGGCCGCGGTCACCCAGCCGATGTCCAGGCAAACGCCGATGCGCTTGTCCCGCTTCGCAAGGACCGCCTGCACGGTCGCCGGATCGCCGTAGACTGTGCCTTTGCCGTGGTTGTGAATCGCGAGCTTGATGTCGTATTCCTTGACCAGTTCCTCGAGATTGTCCCACTCCGCCGGATTGCGTGGCTCAACCACGATCACCTTGATGCCCATCAGTCGCGCGAACTCGAAAAGCTTCCGGTTCTCCTCCTTGTCGAGCGTCGTCTTGTTGACGCCAAACGAATAGGCCTTGAGCCCGCGGGCATCGAGCACGGCCTTCTTGCGCAGCGTTTCCTCCTTCGGCGCGGTCGGATTGAGATGCGCGGCGATAAACTGGATCTGGGTGAGCCGGTGTTTGACGGCAAACTCCACGACCTGTTCGAAGGTCATGGTGTTGCACGTCCAGGTCTGGAGACCGAGCTCCGGACCGGCCGCCAGGGCGCGCGCCGGGAGAATAAGAGCCGCAAAGGCGGCGGCCAAAGCGAAACCAGCAAAGAGTTTTTTCATGGGTAGGCCGGCGTTGTGGGGACTCCACGGCGCCAGCGCAACCGCACAATTCCGCCTCAGCCGAGAACCTCGTCGATCGCCTCTTCGAGCACCTGCAGGCCCTCGCGCAGCGCCGCCTCGGTGATGCTCAAGGGCGGGGCAATCTTGATGCACTCCCCACCGATGCCGACCGGAGCGAACATGAGCAGGCCCTTCTGATAACACTTCACGTTGATCGCCGTCGCCGTATCCGGATCCGGAGTTTTCGTGCCGCTCTTCACCACCTGAATGCCACCCACCAGGCCCAGGCCGGTGGCGGCGCCGAGGACGGCCGGATACTTTTGCTGAATGCGATGCAGCTCGGGCACCATGATGCGCCCCAGCTTGGCCGCGTTCTTGATGTACGGCCCCTGCTTCAGCAGCTTCATGTTGGCCAGCGCCGCCGCCACGCAGATCGGCGAGGCGGAATGCGTCGAGGTCATCGAACCGGGGGGATAGAATCCCATGATGTCCTTCCGGCCGATGACGGCCGACAAGGGCAACGATGACGTGATGCCCTTGCCGCACGCGATCAGGTCGGGCGTGATGCCGTAGGTCTCGTAGGTGAACCACTTCCCCACCCGGCCGAAACCCGCCTGCACCTCATCCATCGTCAGGACGATGTCGTGTTCCCGGCAGAAAGCTTCCAGTTTCTTCGCGTACTCGACGGGAAAGAAGTCCGGACCGACACCCTGATAGGCTTCACTCAACACCCCCGCGATCTCCGCCGGCTTCACGCCCAGGTCGTTCAACGATTTCAGGAAGAGATCGAAGCTCCGATCCTCGTTCTTGAATCCATCGGGGAACGGCACCTGCACGAACGTCCGGTCGGTTTCGCCCATCCACTTTTTGAGCTTGGGCATGCCGCCCGCGAGTTGGGACCCCATGGTCCGCCCATGAAAAGCGTTGTTGAAGGTCACCATGTACCGCTTCTGCGGCCCATGTTTTTCCATCGCATAAGTCTTCGACAGCTTGATGCAGTTCTCCACCGCCTCGCTGCCCGTGCTCAGCAGGAAGACATGGTAATTCTTGGGGTCGGGCGAAACGGACTGCAGCTCCTTGCAGAGCGCGGCCCGGTCCTCGTGCACAAACACGTAGGTGGCGAGCAGGCCCTGCTTCACCTTCGCGACCACGGCCTTCTTCACCGCCTCGACGCCATGGCCGACATTGGAAATCAAGACGCAGGAAGACCAGTCGATCCAGCGGTTGCCCCAACGGTCGGAAATGATGAAATCGTCCGCCTTGTCCCAGACAATCGGCGGCTGGCCCATCATCGAGCGCGGCTCGGCTTTCGCGAGCGCCTTGAAGATCGGAAGCGACTGGGGAACGGGCAGCTTGGTCTGGATCGTTCGATACTTCGTCTTGATTTTAGGAACCGTGACGGGGGTGAGACTGTATATTGCCATGATAAAATTTTTGGATGAATGGTGACTTACTTCAACTCCACATGGGGATCCTGGCCGTAGACGATTCGGGCCATTCTCCCCTCGTTCAAGATCGACAGGCGCGCCGCCTCGACCACCAGTTCGTTGGTGCTGCTGTTCTTGGGCGTGGCGATGATCGCCTTTTCGTCGGCTTCCCGGATGATGGCCTGACGTTTCGCGAGTGATTCCGCATCGGCCAGGCCGGCCACGTCGTTCTCAATCCGGTGGGCCATGCCCAGAATCGCGGCCACGGAGTCGACGCCGTAACCGGCCGGTTTGTACCCCGCACCCTCCCAAGGCACCATCCGGAAGAAGTCCGGGTTGATGTAGTTGAAGATGCTGCCGGCGCAACCGATGCCGGCCGTCAGGTAGCTGTGTTCCACGCCGCGGAACTGGTCGTTGTGGGCAATCAGGCCGTTCTTCCCGTTCTTGCCCTCGCAATACATCACGAGGCACTGGTCATTGCTGCCGGCGGCATCGTCCGGATAGCCGAGCCCGTCGATCACCGAGAGGATGGCGCCATTCTCGTAAATTACCCGCCCGTTGGCCCACATGTAGCCCTCGTTGCCATTGGGAAACTTTCCCTTGACCCCTGACACGCTGATCTCCGCCGGCCGCAGCCCGGTGATGAACTGCACCAGGTCGACGTAGTGACATCCCACGTACACAAACGGATCCGTCTTGTCGCAGGTGAACCAGTTCTGAAAATTGGACGAACGGTAGTAATACGGCTCGATCATCTTGGCCTCGCCCATCGTGAATTCGCCGAAGTGCCCGAGCTCGTAGTGGCGCCGGGCGACCAACGCGCGCCGATCAAACCGCTTGTGGTACTCGATGCCGACGAACAACCCCTTCTGGTAGGCCAGCTCCTCCACCTCGATGGCCTGCTTGTATTTCAGCACGAGTGGCTTCACGCACAGCACGTGCTGGTTGTTCTTCAGGGCCTCCATCACCACTTCGTAGTGGAACTGGTCCGGCATCGCAACGACCACGGCCTGCCGGGGTGCCATGCGCGCCAGCACTTCCTTGTAGAGCGTCGGGAATTTCTTTTTCGGATCCTCCTCCACCGGCGGATGGGAGACAAAGTCCTGGCCGGGAAAGGCCTGCAGAATACCCTTGTCCTCCCTCAGCGCCTTCAACGGCCCGCTGTCCAGCGCACAAACGCTAATCGTGCGAACCTGGCCGACCCGCTGCATGTGATAGACAGAGGGCAGCAGGAGATCGAGGGTGATCATGCCGCCCCCAACAATCGTCACATCAATTGGTTTACTCATAGATTTATTCCCTGATTTGAGCGCAGGGCGGGCAGAGTACCAGCGCGATCTACCTTGTCAAACCGCTAACCAGCCGCGCGACACTTCCGACCGCCAAACCTAGGATCAAAAGGCGGGCGGCATTTCGCGGTCATCTCCCCGAAACACATGATCCCGCGGATCGATGATGCTCCAGCAAGCCGCGCCGACCAGGAAAAGCACGCCCATCAGAAAGATCGAAACGTTCCAGTTTTGGTACCACTTCAACGAGTAGGCTACGACCAGCGGACAAACCAGGCTGCCGATCGCGCCGGCGGTATTCATGGCCGCTGAAACCACACCCGCATGCTCGCGGCCGATGTCGATGCACGTTCCCCAGGCGGGCGCCCGCCAGTACAAGCTGGCGCCGACCCCCCGTGTGATCAGGACGGCCCC
>JBIJCX010000491.1:0-5306 GCA_044344465.1 Opitutaceae bacterium | reverse complement strand
GCTCCAGGGGCAGGTCAAAGACCTGCCCTACTCCACGCCGTCGCCGCGGACAAAGCGCATGACCCGGATCCAAAACTTTGCCACCCACCGGAGGGCGAGCTCGGCCCTCCACGAACGGAACCAATTCGTGGGTCGTCGCCACCTCAAAAAGAAGGATGGATTTCCCCTTGGTCGCCGCGCACAACTCATCCCGTTTTTCCCCATGAATCTGCTCCACCTCACCACGTGCGTCACCTTGTCCCTCGCCCCGCTGGCGGTTCACGCCGCCGAAAACACCCTCACGGCTGCCGAGAAATCCGCCGGCTGGCAACTGCTGTTCGACGGCACCACGTTCAACGGCTGGCGCGGTTATCAGCTGAAAGGACCACCCGCCGCCGGTTGGGAAATCAAGGACGGCACGCTGCGCACGATCGCCAAGGTGAAGGGCAGCGCGATCATCACGGAGAAAAAATTCAACGACTTCGAGCTGTCCTGGGAATGGCGCATCAGCGAGGCGGGCAACAATGGCGTGAAGTATTTCGTCACCGAATCACGCCCGAAGTCTCCGGGGCACGAATACCAGATGATCGACGACGCCAGGCACCCGGACGGGAAGAAGGGACCGACCCGCCAGACGGCCGCGTTTTACGATGTGTTGCCGCCCGCGCCCGACAAGCCGCTCCGTGCTCCTGGCGAGTGGAACACCTCGCGCATCGTCGTGCGCGGCCAGCGGGTCGAGCACTGGCTTAACGGCCGGAACGTTCTCACCTACGAACTCGGCAGCGCGGCCGTGAAAGCCGGGCTCGCCCAGAGCAAATTCACCCAGGAGGCCGGCTTCGGCGCCAAGATCGCCGGCCACATCATGCTCACGTACCACAGCGACGCCTGCGCGTTTCGCAACCTCAAGCTCCGCGAGCTGAAGTGAGGGCCAGGCCGCCCTTCGATTTAAACGGCTTCTCGACCCCCGCCCGCTGGTCCTCAGCTACGGGCGATCCTGGCGCACATATATCCTGGTGCCGTCGATATCGCGCGCCAGACGATAGCCGCTGGCGATGACATCGCGCAGCGCGGGAAAGGTCTCGTGCCCGACGGCCTTCCGGTCCTTGTAGTTGAAATTGTCGCCCCCCACCGTGTCGATGAAGATGAGCGGCTGGGTGCGCTTCAAGTCCGCGAGAAAGCGGGCGCGATAGTAATCGCGATCGGGGATGGGCTCGATTTGCCGCCACGTGTTGCCGTCGCGCGTGCCCTGGATGAGGCCCGTCTCGACTCAAAATGAAGGCATCCACCCCCACATCCCAAGTCGTTCGCCCTGACGGGCGTGGCGGCGAATCTCGCGCCCGACTTCCGAGTGGACCCGACGTCCCCCGGTCCGGGCGAAGTGGCCTGGGACCGGCTGGCTCTCGTGGGCGCGCCACCAGATTTGCGGAGCGAGCCCGCAGGCCAGGCACACCGCGAGCAGCCCGACCCGGGTCAACCGCGGGGCGACCCGGCCAGGCGGCAAACGGTCCAAGGCCGCGAGCGCGCCCCCGGCAACGAGTCCGCCGAGCAGGCCCGCCGGATACAGCACCAGTTGCAAGTAGTGCATGAACATCCTGCCCGGCGCCATCACCGCGTAAAGCGCCACGAGCAGCAGGCCCCACGCCACGAGCACACAGCGCCGGTGCCAGCGTTCAAACCAGGGCAGGAGCAGCGATCCGCAAAAAGAGAAGCCAACCACCCAAAGGAAAAACGGATTGAAGCCCGCGGCGATGTTGCCGAGTTCGACGAATTTTCCCGGGGTCTGAGCCCAGGTGAACCATCGACCGCCGGCATACTGCAGGTTATTCAGGATGTAACTTTTCCAGAAATCGGGCCAGAGACCGTTGACGGCGATCCAGAGCAGGACGAACCCGGACACCGCGAGCCCGCCCAGCGTCAGCGCGCTCAGGGCCCGCACCCGCTGGCGCCTTTCGAGGTCGGGCGTGGTGAAAATGAGCGCGAGGCCGGCGACCGCAACCCATGCCGCCGGTGGAAACGCCTGGATCTTCGCCCACGGCACCGCGCCAAGCGCGAGGCCGGCGGCGAAGAGGCACCACGGTCGCGGCGCGCGGCCCGACCGATCCCAGGCCACAATCATGAAGCTGCATCCGATGGCCAGCAACGCGGCCGGCGTGTGTTCGCTGCCATACTGGACAAAACCCCAGAAGTTCGTGAAGGCATGCGTGGCCAGCAACGGCAGCACGAGGAGCCGGGCCGGACCCTCGGCAAAGAGATGGCGCAACACCATCCACGCGCCCAGAAGCGAAACCCAGATCAGCAGGACACTGACGGTCCGTGCGAGCGTGTAGTCCATCACCCCGCCGACCAGCAGGGGAACGACCAACGCCCACTGGGCTAGTGGCCCATGGGTCGTGCCATCGACACTGCGCCAGAAAAGCGGATCGTGCCGCAGGGTCATCGCGCCGGCCATCATCTGGCTCTCGTCGGGATCGACCAGCTGCTGGTTGTCGAACAGAATGGGCCAGCGGAACGCCACCAGGCAGAGGAGCAGCAGGCCGGCAAAGAGTGCGGGATGCCGCCACCAGACAAACCGGCGGATGGGAAAAAACACCGCGAGTGCACTCACGGCGACGACGGCGAAAACCGTCCACGCCGCGCATGAATAACGTGTTGGGGAAGCATCCAGCCAATTGAGCAGGCTCCAAAGCATCGGGGGGCGCAGGTTGGCGCGGGGTGGGATCGAGTGTCAACGCCCCGTAATTGACCGTGGATTCGAGGGCTTTGCCGCCAAAAATCTGCCTCGGGGCCGGCAGCCAAAAATTCCAGCGCGGCGCCATGCCTTCCGAAAGCCGCACCTTCTGCTGTCTGACAGAAATGTCAGGCACGCCGACTCGCGCAACTAAAGCGGGCAGAGAAACGTCCTGTACCCCCCATAGCACATGCTAGTCGGCACCCCCTCCTCCACAGATTTGCCGGGCCGCGCGATCGGCGTCCTGCGGTCGTGGCGTGAATTTCGGCCACGCTGGTTGACGCGGCGCGGGATTGCGATCGGGTTGCTGGCCCTCGTTGCCCTGGCGCCCGCCGTCCACGTTTGGATGCGCGCGGCCGACGCCGGTCGCAACATTGTCTATTGGGACGAGTTCGACACCGCGCTCGCCCTGGTGCTGCACCTCGACGACGGCCTCACCCCGGGGGCGTTTTTCCGGGAGCTGTTTGCCGTCAACAACGAGCACCGCATGGTGACGAGCCGCCTCGTCTATGCCGGGAGCTACTGGCTGACCGGCACGGTGAATTTTGCGGTCGTCAGCTTGATCGGCAACGCCTGCCTCCTCGCGCTCTGCGTGCTCCTGATTGCGACCGCCGGCACGGTCGAGCGCCGCGCCCGCCTCGGCGTACTCCTGGGCTACGGATTGTTCCAGTTGGAAAACTATGAAAACTTCCTCTGGTCGGGTGCCTCGATTGACCATTTTCAGATTGTCATGCTCGCCGGTTTGGCCGTGGCCGGACTGGCGCACGGGACCCGGACCGGCTGGCTGATCTCGGGCCTGTGCGCCCTGCTCGCCACGTTCACCCTGGCGCACGGGACTCTGCTCTGGCCGTTGGGCGCGATCATGCTGTGGCGCGGGCGGCGCTGGCGCCAACTCATCGGTTGGGGCGTGCTCACGGCTCTGATGGCGGGCGGATACGCTGTTGGTTTCCAGACCAACCCAGCCCACCAGTTCACGGCGCTTTCTCTTCCGGGCGCAGTGAAGATCATCCGCTACTGGCTGGCGATGCTGGGCACCGTGCCGGCCCTCAACCAAGCCGCCCTCGCCCCCTGGCTGGGCGCCGGCTTGCTCGCCACGCTCGGCTGGCTCGGCTGGCGCGGGGCCGCGCGCCAGGAATCCATCGCCTATCCGCTCGCGTGGTTTGGCGTCGCGGCCCTCGGACTGATCGCCGTCGGCCGGGCTGATACCGCCGGGGCCGTCGTGCATTCACGTTACCTGGTGCTTGGCGCGCTGGCGTGGTCTCTGGTCGCGTTCATGCTGATCGAGCGCTACTCGAGTCCGCGCCGGCCTTTTCTCCTCCTCACCGGATGCCTGCCGCTGTTCGTCGGCTTCAACCTCGCGGCGAACCACGCGTTCGAACCCATGGCGGAGGCGTGGCGCGAATGCCGGGATCGCGCGGTCGCGCGCTATGTGCAGCACGGGGCCGACGGGCGCGGAAGCTTCGCGCTTCATCCCGTGCCCGCGCACGCGACCGGGTTGCTCAAGGACGCGGAGAGCCGCAGTCTCTTTCGCATGGACCCGGTCTGCGTCGGACGCCCGTTTCCCGCGGCCCAGCCCAGCGCACGCATCGCCTATTTTGTCGACGAAATCACCGTGAACTCACACTCCGTCTTCATTGACGGCTGGGCGGGGATTCATGGCCTGAAGGCCGGCCGCGATGAGTTGCAGGTCGTGCTGCGCTCCGCCACGGCCACCCACGTGTTCACCACGGTGACCGTGCAGCGGCCCGATGTCGTCGCCGCCACCCGCGAAGGCGGATGGCGGCTCTGTGGTTTCCTTTTTGCCGTGCGGCGCGACGAATTGCCGGCGGGCGATTTCCAGCTCGGATTCCTGATCAAACGCGGCGGCAAGGCCGAATACATCATGACCGATCATCGACTGCTGCTCACGGGCGCGGGCAAAACGGTGCTCGCCAGCTCACTCTGAGCGCAGCGATGTCGGCTGCGCCGGAATCCCCTTCTCGCCGCCAGAGCATCCGCCGAGACCGGCTGAAGCCGGAACTACGAACCGGGCGAACACGCACAGACATCCTGATCAGCACGGGAAGAAAGCCGGGATGGGGAAATGAGATGAGCCCGGTTTCACCTGTAGCGGCGGTCTGTGACCGCCGACAATGTTCGCACCTCGCAACGGCGGTCATAGACCGCCGCTACATTTCGGATCATCGTATTTCCAGCGGATCAGGATGTTTGACGCATGAGAATGACGATGGTCCAGAAAGTGGGATGCGGCCTTGTCCAAGGGTGCTCGATCCGGGATCGAATTCCCGCGCCGCGCCGACTCCTCACCCTTTTGGCAGCGTGAGCGTAAATCTGCTGCCCCGCGGCTCGGCCGGCTGGTACTCAAGCGAGCCGCCGAGCACGCGCATGTAGGCCTTGGTGAGGGCCAGGCCCAAGCCAAAGCCGCCCTTGCCCCGCCCCCGACCGGTGTCGGGACGAAAGAATCGCGTGCCCAGCTGCACCCATCTGTGTCCGCCGACCTGGTGAGGTGGCAAATTTGAAGCAGGTTTGTTGGACCGTTGCGACTCCGTAGCGCCGCGGCGTGGGTGTGTTGTTCGAATCGGAGTGAACATTCCCGGAG